>JANWHO010000329.1 GCA_025450375.1 Chloroflexota bacterium | reverse complement strand
TGGCCACGGGAGGCCATAGTTCATGCTCCGTTTGCTGATCGCCGATGACGAGGATCTGGTCCGCCGCGGCCTGGCAACCCTGATTGCTCGGGAGGCTCCAGACCTGGAGGTCATTGGCGCCGCCGCCGATGGTCTGGAGGCCCTGGCCCTGGCGCGCGAGGGCTGTCCCGATATCATGCTGACCGATATTAGGATGCCGGGACTCGGCGGTCTGCAATTGATCCAGCAACTCCGCCCCCGATTCCCGCGCCTGCGGTACCTGATCCTCAGTGGCTACGATGAGTTTGACTATGCCCGGCAAGCGATCAGTTTGGGAGTGGCCGAATACCTGCTCAAGCCAATCGATCCTGACGATCTCCTCTCTGCCCTGCGGCGGATGGCCGGGGAGATCGAGGCCGAACGCCGCCAGGAACGGCTGATCCAGTCCACGCCTCGCCTGGCGGCCGAACTCGGTTTGCGCCGGCTCCTGGAGGATCTGCCGGTGGACAACGAGGCGCTGGCGGCGTGTTTGCCCGAAAGCGCCGCCTGGGCGCTCTTCCTGGTGCGCGAGGAACCGTCTCGCCCAGCAGAGTTGGACGCTCTGGCCGCCCTGTGCCGGGCCACGCTCGATCGGGCTACCGTGGTGGAGGATGCCTACGGCTATCTCTGCGTCCTGGCGCCGGCTTCTGATCTGGCCACCGAATCGGCGGCGTCTCTGGCGTGCCGGCTGAGCGCGGCCTTGATGGGGGCGGGACGCCAGACCACGGTGTTGGCCGCGCGGCCGGGTCCAGACCTGTCCACGGTCCACCTCTGCTATGAGGAGGCGGCGCGGGTAGCGGAGTATACGCGGCACCGCGCCGGTTGCCAACCGGTCCTGATCTGGGATCAACTCCCAGCCGCCGCGGAGCGCTGGCCTATTCTCCCCGCCGCTTCCCGTGATGCCCTGCTCGACGCGGTAGGACACGGAGACGCGGAGGAGGCGGCCCGTCATGCGGGCCGCGCCTTGCAATCCGCGCTGGAGCAACAGGCACTGGGCCCGCTTCGGGCAGTTTGGCTGGAACTGGCGATTTTGATCATTCATCGAGTTCAGGAGGAAGGCGCTCCCACCGAGACGTTGCTGGATCCGCGGAATGTACTGGCCGAGACTCGGGCCGCCCCACGCCTGGAGGAACGGCTGGCGGCCCTGGCGCGGGATGCCGCCGCCGCGTGCAGGCAAGCGCGCGAGCAACAAACGCCCCGGAATGAAATGGCCGATCTGCGCGACTATATTGCCGGTCATCTGAATGAGGATCTGACGATCACCACCCTGGCCCGACGCATGCACCGGAACGGAAAGTATCTCGGGGAGCTGTTCAAGCAAGTCACGGGCGAGCCCCTGGGCGCCTACGTGATCCGGATGCGGATGCGCGGGGCGTGCGAATTGCTGGCCGGCGCCGATCAGCGGGTGCAGTTGGTGGCGGAACAGATCGGCTATGCCGATCCCAAGCATTTCGCCAGCATGTTCCGTTCCCTTGTAGGGGTATCCCCAGCGGAATATCGGGAGCAACGCGCCCGCGAGGTCGCGCAAACACGGGAGCGCACCTCCTCATGCTCCGCCTGACTCGCCGGGCCGCCGTGTTGGGAGGCGCCGCCCTGGCGCTGGCTGCTCGGTCGGACGTACACGCCCAGCCGGCGGCTATCCCGCTGTCGTTCTGGGGCGGCTGGACCGGGCCGGACGGCCTGGCCATGCAGAAACTTGTCGCTCGCTTTAATGCCGAGACCCCGGACGTCCGGGTAACGCTCACCCTGTATAACTGGGATTTGATTTTCGACCGCTGGCGTGCGCGGTTCGATGGCGGGTCGCCGCCAGATCTGGTGGGGATTCACGCCACTGAAGTGAGTGAATTCGCCGTGGGCGGGATGCTGCGGGAGATTGGCCGTGAAGCGCGGACGTTCGGCCTGACCGCGCACCAATTTCTGGCCGCTCCCTGGCGGCGCTGCCAGGTGCGCGGCGGCCTCTACGCGATCCCGCTGGATGTACATCCGCTCTCCCTCTACATCAATGCAAGGGCGGCTCGGCGGGTAGGTCTCGATCCGCGCGATCCCCCTCGAAGCGGCGGCGCGTTGCTCGCCTGGGCCAGCCGAATGACCGATCGGCGACGCGGGCAATGGGGGTACGCCGCGCCGGCCGGGGATGTTGAGTGCTTCCGCCAGTGGTATAGCCTCCTCTATCAGAATGGGGGCAGCTTCCTCGATCCCCAGGATGCCCATTGCCTCGCGGATGGCGTTCAAGGGGTACAGGCATTCTCCTTTCTCCGATCGCTCATTACGCGCCTTGGCATCGCCATGCCCGCCGAAGGGCCAGTGGACGCCGACTTTCTCGACGAGCGCGTGCTGATGTATCCGCAAGGCCCCTGGTATATCCAGGGCGTGCGGCAAGCGGGAATCGAGTTGGTCACGGCGCCCATGCCGCGTATTGGCCCGCGGCCGGCGGTCTGGGCCAATTCCCATGTCCTGGCGGTCGTGAACACCCAGGACACCGCGCGAGTGGCCGCCGCCATGCGATTTATCGCCTGGATCCACGATCACGGTCTGGACTGGGCGCAGGCCGGTCAGATCCCAGCGGGGAACGCCGCGCGGACCCGGCTTCCCGATACCGCCGTGTGGCGATACCTGCGCCCATTCGTGGCCCAACTCCCTCATATTGTCTACCAACCCAGTCTCCTGGCCGGCACCAGCGTGTTCGCGGAGCAACTCCTCACCCCGGTTATCACCGCGACTCGTGCCGCCATGCTCGGCCAGCAAACGGCCTATGACGCGGCGCGCTCCATGACCGAAGGGGTCGACCAGGCCCTACCCCCGTCCTTCTGAGCCATTTCCAGGCGATCCTCCACATGAGCGCGAGCCTTCCTGGTCCGGGATTGAGCGCGGTAATCACGTATGTTGCGTCTCGGTCCGAGAACGCTAGCTGGTGGAATTCTCGGTGGCTGACTGCGTTGAGCCAGGCGGGGATGTGCGGATTCGCGCGCCGCCGACGCGACTACCGGGCGCGACTACCAGTTGTAGCATCACTACGGCTAGAAGCACCGATCCACGGGCTACCTGCTGCCAGGCCGGATCCAGGCTGAGCAGGTTGAAGATATTAGGTAGGATACTGATGATCAGCAAGCCAACGATAGTGCCTCGAACCGTGCCCACGCCGCCAGTGAGCAGGGTGCCACCTACCACTACCGCCGTAATCGCATCCAACTCATAGCCCTGCGCGGCGGTCGGTGGAGCAGAGAGTAGGCGCGAGGCATAGAGCACGCTGGCAAGGCCGGCCAACATGCCGCTGATCGTGTAGATCGCCAACTTCACCCGGCGAACACGGACACCCAGCAGCAGCGCCGCTTGCTCGTTGCCGCCAATGGCAAACACATGCCGGCCAAAGCGAGTGAAGCGCAGCACATAGGCGAGACCGATGAAAACCGCCACCATGATCCAGGCGCCGGAAGGAATGCCCAGAAAGCTTCCCTCACTGATCAGGCGGAAGTTCCCCGCGTTACTGGCGCTCACCGGAGCCGCGCCAGAACCACTGACCGAGGCGCCATTGTAACGTGATGCCGCCTGGAGCGCGGCGCCACGGGCGATAGAGAGCATCCCCAGGGTAATGATGAAGGGCGGCACCCGCGTGAACGCGACCCCTAGACCATTGATAAACCCCACGGCGCCCATGGCCAGAATGGGCACAATCAGGGCGGGAGCGGTGCCGTGAAAGGAGAGCACGGCAGCGAAGAAGGCGCCCAACGCTACCACCGAGCCCACCGAGAGGTCAATGCCACCACTGACAATGACCAGCATTTGCCCGGCCGCCAGGACACCGAAGACGGGGATCTGGTCGGCCAGATTCTGCAAGTTACCCCGCGTGAAGAAGTTCGGCGATACGAAGGCGCATATGAGAATAAGGATGACCAGCAACGCGGTGGAAAACTCTTGCTGGAGGCGGGAAAGGGCGCGGAGCCTCGCGGGAGGGCGCGTGGCGGCGGCCATGATGCCTGGCTGCCGGGCGGGCGGTTCAGGCATACTCACGCCTCTCCTCCACCTTGAAGAATGACCGCCCCGGCAATGATAAGGCCTTGAGCGATCAGTTGAGCCGGTTTGTCCCAGCCGGCCTGCACGAAGAATGCCCCGAGCACCACGAGTATCAAACCCCCAATCAGGGTTCGCCAGACCCCGCCTACCCCACCCAGCAGCGAGGTACCGCCCACCACCACGGCGGCGATGGTGGCAAGTTCATAGAGATTGCCGTTGTTGAGCGGATCGGCGCTTTGATTGTAGGAGGCGAACAACACGCCGGCGAGACCGGCCAACAGACCGCTGATGGCATAGACCAGGATCTTCACCCAATCGGCGGCCACCCCCGAGAGTCGGGCGGCTCGTTCGTTGCCGCCCACGGCGAATACATACCGTCCAATAACCGTGCGGGTGAGAAACAGCCAGGCCAGGACGTAGATCGCTAACGTGATCAGCACCGAGATGGGGATCGTGCCGAGGAGTGGCACGGAGCCCACCTGAGTAGTGGCAAGGTTGAAGAAGGTATCATAGCTACTGAGATCGAGGGTCGCGTCCGAGGCCACGAGCTGGGCAAGACCGCGGGCCGCGATCATCATCGCCAGAGTAACCACGATTGGCTGGATACGCGCCTTGGCCACGATCACCCCGTTGATCCCTCCGAGGCCGGTGGTCAGGGCAATGGGGACCAGGAACGCTAAGGGAATGGGCCAGTTTTGCAGGATGAGCTGGCCGCCAAGACATGAGCCCACCGCCAGTAAGGCACCAACCGAGAGGTCGATACCGCCGGTCAGGATCACCAGCGTTTGCCCCACCCCGATGAGCGCCGTGGTCAGGCAGAATTCCTGTAATTGTAGGCGGATACTGGAGGCGGAAAGAAAGTTTGGACTGATCGCGTCGGTGATGGCGACCAAGCTAATCAGCGCCACCAGTGCGCCAAAACGCTGAAAGAGCCGTCGCGGACGCTCGCGCCGCATGCGGCTGGTGGAGCGCGCGGGTGTGACCGGTACCGGCGAGCGCGGATTCTGAGCGGCTAGCTGGCTCGCCTCGACGCGGGGCCGCTTGATGCTCATGCGCTCAGCCCTCGGAGATGATGTGCATCACGCGGTCCTCGCTCGCCTCGCCGTGCCGCAGTTCGCCTAGTTTCCGCCCATCTTTCATAATGGCGACCCGATCGCTGCCCTCGATGACTTCTTCCAACTCCGAGGAGATCATGAGGATGCCCATTCCTTGCTCGCGTGCAAGTTCGTCAATGAGCCGTTGTATCTCCGCCTTGGCGCCAACGTCAATGCCCCGCGTGGGCTCGTCAAGAATGAGCAATTTGGGCTGTCTGCAGAGCCAACGGGCGAGAATAACCTTCTGCTGATTCCCTCCCGAGAGATTGCGCACTGGGGTTTTGGGGCTGGGGGTGCGGATGTCTAGCCGCTGAATCATCTGGTCAACCACCGTGCGTTGTTTACCAGGCTGAAGCACGCCCAGGCGGGTGAATAGCGGAAGGGCCGCCAGCAGAATATTGTCGCTGACGCTCAAGGCAGGGACAATTCCTTCGGTCTTTCTATCTTCCGAGACCATGCCTATCCCGGCGCGCACGGCGTCTCGCGGGGTGCGGATTCGCCTTGCTTTCCCGCCCATGCGGATAGTACCCCTCTCGGCCCGATCAGCCCCGAAAATGGTCCGTGCCACCTCCGTGCGCCCCGAGCCAAGCAGTCCAGCCAGGCCCACGATTTCCGCTTTCCCCACGCGCAGGCTCACATCCCGAGGCGCCTGACCCCGGCTTAGCCCTTCTACCTCAAGCACCGGTAGGTGAGAGGACGCGGGATCGGCCTCGCTAAAGGCTGTCTTCCCCGAGGCGCGCACTTCCTCCGGCTTACGGCCCAGCATGAGCGCGACCAGGCTCAAGGTATCTGTTTCGCCTATTGGGAGGGTAGCCACAAGTTGTCCGTTGCGAAGAATAGTGACCCGCTGGGCGAGGGTAAAGATTTCTTCCATTCGATGACTGATATAGATAATGCCAACCCCGCTCGCTTGCAGGAGGCGAATCACCTCGAACAACACCCGCACCTCGGCGGTATCCAGCGACGACGTAGGCTCGTCCATGACCACGAGCGACGCATGAAGTGAGACAGCGCGCGCGAGTGCCACCATCTGTTGGAGCGCCACGCTCAATCGCATCACGGGAACCGAGAGGTCCACGCTTACCCCGAGCGCGCTTAGATGAGTCGCCGCGTCCCGCCGCATACGTGCCCAATCAACCTGCTTGAAGCGGCCTCTCGGCTCGCGTCCCAGGAAGATATTCTCGGGGGCGGTCAAGTATGGTACCAGATTCACTTCCTGGTAAATGGTGGCGATACCGGCGGCCTGAGATTCGGCGGGCGTGTGAAATGAGACATCTTGTCCGAGCAGGCTGATCTGACCGCTGTCCTTTGCGTAGGCGCCGGTCAGGATCTTAATCAACGTGGACTTCCCGGCGCCGTTGTGCCCGATAATTGCGTGTACCTCGCCGCGCCGGACGTTGAAATTGACATCGGAGAGTGCTTGCACACCCGGAAAGCCCTTGCGAATGGCTCGCATTTCCAGGAGGTTATCTGAAGCCATCACCATCCCTTGCGCCCATGGGCGGACGGTCGCCGAGCCGGATCGTGAGCCGCCGGCCGAGACGACCATCCACCCATCCTACCACGTGCTAGAAGCCCGTGCTAATCAGCGTGGCGGCGTTTGCTTTGGTGTAGGTGCGGTCGTTGACGGTAATGTGGGTAGGAATGGCCTTGCCGGCGAAATACTGGTCGATAGTCTGGAAGGTGACGGGGCCGAAGTGCGGGTCGGATTGGACCATCACCGACACTAAACCCGCGGCGATATCCTTGATGATCGATTTCTGACCGTCGATGCTGCCAATAAACACGTGTTTGGTGAATCCCGCTTCGTGCATGGCCTGGAGAGCACCCTTGGTCATGTCGTCATTGTGGCTATAGATCATGTCGATCTTGGTACCGAACTTGGTTATCCAATTGGACATGATCGGCTTGGCATCGGCCAGGGTGTAGTTGCCGTCATGCGCCGCCAGAAGCTTGAAACGCGGCTGCTTATCTATTACCATGTGAAAGCCGTTATGGCGGTCAATGGCCGGCGAAGCGCCCGTGGTGCCCAGCAGTTCGACATAATTGATCGGCCCTTTGGTATTTTGCACCATCCAATTGGCGACCTTCATCCCCTGGACCACGAAATTGGATTCGATGGCGGTGAGATAATCCTTGCCGGACTTCCCACGGCTGGTACGGTCAATCTCGATCACGGGGACCCCCGCGGCCAGCGCCTTGGCCGTGGCGGCGGCTAGCGGATCTACCTCACGAGGGGTCAGCACGATCAGGTCGCAGCCGCGGGCGATCAGGTCACCGACGTCGCTGACCTGCTTGTTAGTGTCACTGTTGGCCACGGTAGCTATGTAGCTGTAGCGGCTGGAAAGCTGCTTTGCGGTTGCCGCCATGCTGTCAGTCTCCGCCGTACGCCAGGGATTATTCAGTTCGCTCTGCGAGAAGCCGATCAGGTGCTTGGCTTTCGCTTTCGGATGAGCGGGAGTGACATTGGGGTTTGCCGCGGCCATCACCTGGATAGCGTTGAACGGATCAAGCACCACTACGGCGGCGGCGGCGCTCAGGCCAAGTCCGGCGGCGGCGCGCAGGAAATCGAAGCGATTGATCTTGCCGGCCCTCAGCTCGGCGCCCAGTGTTTCCAGATCACGCATTGCTTCCATCCCTCATCTTGTGTCTAAGCAGACGGATAATCTCACGCGGTTTCAGGCGTCACGTCCGCCGCCCGCCTCTCCTCCAGCGAGGGGTTCTCTCTGTTCCGCGCACCGGTGCCGCCCGCGAACTTTCCTGAACCTACCCCTGACGGGCAGTTCAGCTCCATAGCCTAGAGCATGCGCCAAGCCGGTCGCAAGGTGAGGATTGCCGGAAATGGTAGGAGATTGCCGGGAATCCACATGGCGTTAGCCCGCTTCGCCCGTTCTCCGCAGCCGGACTGAAGCGCGCGGCTCCGGTCACAATCGCGACTGTGTCCTGAAGCCGTCCCATTGGTCTCTCCTTCTATTTGAGATCGACGCGGTACTTTTCGACGGTGGCCATGTTCAGGGTGACCCCCAGGCCGGGACGCCGCGGCACGACGACGAAACCGCGCCGGTCGATCTCAATAGGCTCGTTGAACAACCCTTGACGCAGGGGGTTCGGGTTCCGGAAAGGCGGAGCGGAACGGCCAGGCGCGCCCCCAGGTATAAACCTGTTTGTCGCGCCCCTGATCTCTGCTGTACACTCGGGTCAATCGGCGCGTGGCCGCGCTGGGGTCGGACCCCAAGCGGC
>JANWHO010000328.1 GCA_025450375.1 Chloroflexota bacterium | reverse complement strand
CTCCTCGGCGAAGCCAATCAGGGTGGGGTGGAAGGGAATCGGCTCGATCTGGAACAGGGGCTCCCAACTGACGGTCGTCCCCTCTTCCGCCGCGATCCGGCCAGCCGCCTCGCGCACCTCGGCCCACATGGCGGCCAGGGAACCGGCGTCCAACGCGCGCTGATCCACCAGCAGGGTGCAGACCCCGGCGATCGCGGTCACGATTCCCGGCTCGCACACCGCGGACCCGGTGGTGGTGACCCCGCCATGCTTTTTGGCGATCTCCCGTGCCGCCAGCGCCAGGCGGGCGGCGGAGAGGAAGGCGTCGTGGCGGAGATGCATGGGGGTGGATCCGGCGTGGCTGGTGCTGCCGACGAAGCGCAGGGCATGGCGTTCCACCCCAAACGTGCCTTGCACCGCCCCCAGCGGCAGGCCCATCTGTTCCAGCACCGGCCCCTGCTCGATATGCAGTTCCAGATACGCCTTCACCTGGGCAAGCTGCCCTGATGCCTGGCCCATGGTGTCAAGATCGGTCCCGCACGAGGCCAGCGCCTCGGGAAGCCCGATCCCATCCCGATCCTTCAGCCCCCGTACTTCGTCCGCCACCAGTCTCCCCACGGCGGCGGTGGACCCGAGGAGGCTCCGGCCAAAGCGCGACCCTTCCTCGTCGGCCCAATCGACCAGGCGCAAGGTTACGGGCGGGATGGTCGTCCCCGCGTACTGGCGCAGAACCTCCATGGCAGAGGTAACACCCAGGCAACCGTCGAGCCAGCCGCCGTGGGGGACGGAGTCGATATGCGATCCGACCACCACTACGTCGGGACGGGCTCCAGGTAAGGTGGCCCAGAGGTTCCCCGCCTCGTCGATCTCTACCCGGCAGGAGGGAATCTCGGCCAGCTTGGTTTTTTCCCAGGCGCGGGCTTTTTGCCATTCCGGCGTCCAGCAGACGCGGCGGGCCCCATCCGGCCCCCCGGTCAAGGCAGCCAATTCCCGGAGATCGGCAATCACCCGTGCCGGTTGGGCGGACGACAGATCAGGCGCGGCCATCGTTCCCTACTCCTTGCCTACAGCCGAAATCGCGCGGGAGGATTTCGCCACCGCGGCGCTCTCCCAGCCGGGAAGCGGGCGACTGGCGGCAACTCCCGATGTCGTAGACAACCAGGATACCGCAACAGGCTGGTGCATAACTCTTTGACGGGCAGTATACTGATCCCTATAATCGATCACAACATGCATGTTGTGTACGGCAACGGACGACCGGCGGAAAGAAGGGCAGGGGGAATGGATCAATTCACCACGGGGCAGGTGCGTCGATTGACCGGGGCGACCGCGCGCCAACTCGACCACTGGGCCTGGGAGGGCTTCCTCCAACCCAGCGGCCATGCCAGCGTCAAACGCCGGTACAGTTTTGATGATCTGGTGCGCATCCGCGTGGTGATGCGGCTGAAGGACCAGGGCGTGACCCTGCAAATGATTCGGAAGGCGGTGGGGAAGCTGCAAGAGTATAGCAGCGATCCCTTGCGCGAGTTGAGCCTGGTCGGCCTGAACGGGGATGTCTTCGTCTATCGCCATCGCCATGAGGCGGTCCGAGCCCTGGATGGGCAATCCGCGTTTCTGTTCATGGACGTGGGAGTGGTAGCCAGGGAAATGGACGAGGTGATCACCTTGCGCGGCGCCGAGAAGAGCGTCAGCCGCGTGCATCATGTCGCGTGAATCCGCTCGATAGATTCCAAGCCTGTCCCTGCCGGATTATAAGGAGAAGGCACAGATGAGAATAATGGATCTTCCGCACGGCCCTTCACCCTAACGCGGGTTCGACCGTGAGACCGCGCGGCCGTGGTTGCCGCCTGCTCATGGTCTCCCTGCCCGCCAGGCAGGGGCCAACAAAAAACCCCCGATGCACCGCGAATGCTCGGAGGTTTCCTGAAAGAGCAGTTTATCTGTCCAGTGATGCCATGGATTGGAACTCTGGGTGCATCACCAGAAGGTACGGACATCGAGATTCCGGCCTGCCGCTACGGGAAGTAACGGTGGGAGGTTTCTCTCTGTGTCCTATCTTATGGCTGCTCCCTGGTCTGTGTCAAGCCTCGCGCGAACGGAAAGGTGCGCAAGAACCCGACCGGAATCACGTCGAGCTTGGGGAGGGAACAGGTATGAGTGATCGCGCGCGGCTTCCGGCGGGCCTGCGCGGAGTCGGGCCGGTGGACGTCGATCCGGACGATGAGACGCCGTTGGCCGAGGCGGGGATCGTGGTGCGCGATCTGCGCACCAACGAGCGCTTTTGGGTCCACGATACGATCATCGACGACTATGGACCGCTCCTGGGCGCCGATACCTTCACTATCTATAGCTCGCTGTCCTGCATGGCCAACAAAAGCCAGTATTGCTGGCCCTCGCTGGCCCGCCTGGCCCGCCACTGGGGGAAAGGGAAGGGGACGGTGGTCCGCGCCATCGCCCTTTTGACCGATCTCCAGCTGATCTATGTCCGCCGCACCGAACGGGAGGACGGCGGCAACAGCAATAATGTCTATTATTTGCTGGAGCCCTTGCCGATCGAGGAGGGCCTGGCCGCGCTGGCGAACGCTCACCAACAGCGGGGAGCCGCCGCCGCCGAGGCGATCGAGCGGGTGTTGGCCCTGCTCCCCCAGGGCTGGGAGCCGCTCCGACGGAAGAAGGCGCCGCTCAAGAACCGGGAGGATTGGGCGCGCCTCCTGGAGCGCCTGATCCCCCAGTCCGTCCCTGAACCGCCCCCACCCATCACGAGACTGGGGGAGTCCTTGCTGACACCCCCCAGTATCATGGGAGAACCAGGGGGGTCCATGGGAGAACCGGCCAGTGTCATCTCGGACCAGGACGGTCACGGGGAAGACCGGCATGGTCGTCCCGGGCACGGGGATGGTTCCCCCCCGGTCCTGGGGACGCTCTCCCGTGAACCTGGCCGGCCCTCCGGGAGCACCGGGCTGGATCTGGAGGGGAACCCGAAGGATCAGATCATGGAAGGATTCACACAAACCACCTCCCCTCTAACCTCGCCCCACCAACCGCTTGGTGGTGGGCTCGAAACGGATCGGGATATTCTCGCCTACCCGCTGGCCGAGGACGAGGTGCTGCTCGAACCCGAACAGGGTGATGGCGCCCGTGTAGTCCGGCTCCGCGATCTGGTCTGTCGCGACATTCTGGCCACCGAGGCCAACTGGGGCCTCCGAGTAAGCAGCGAATGCTATTACTCCGCCGAGCAATTCCTGGGCATGGGCGGCGAGGAGTGGACCGCCGAGGAGGAGCGGAAGCGCGCCTATCATGGGGCCCTCCGCCGCGATCTTGAACTGGTTCATCGGGAACTGGGGGCCTTTTCCCTTGACGAGGCCCTGGCCGCCTACTTCACCGCCGATCTGGTGGATCGCTTCCATAGCGACGACCCCGAGGAGGTCCAACGCCTCCGCGGCTGGCTGGCCTACGTACGGGGTGAGGCGGGGAAGGGACTGGAGCAGCCGGGGGGATTCCTCCGAAGCCGGATCGAGTCGAAGCAGTGGCCGCCGCGGGGAGCGGCCCGGAAGCGGGAGCAGCGACGCTGAAGCAGGGATCTTGTGTGAAGCCCTCGCGGTTGGCGCTCCTGCGTAGAGCGCAGTGCGGCGACGACTCGCGCGCCTGGGCTCGCGTACCCCGCGTGGGAGACAGGAGTCGTGTCATGTCGGGCTCGGATTCCAAGCAGCGTGTCCGTATCCATCAGACCAAGCCATCATCCACCCCCTCCCCTTCTTCCTCGGCCAAACAGGCGTCTCGCCGCCCCGCCGATTCGGTTGGCTATCTCCCAGAACGCGGAGTGGCGGGCCCACTTTCTCAAGTGGCTCGACAGTGGGCAGTTTGCCGGCGTCGCCACCGCACCGCTGCTTGAGGTGTTCGTACAGGCCAATCCGCGGCGCATCGATGGCGACGCGCTCACACGGCAGCAGGCCCTGGATTTGATCGACTCGGTACTGGCCCCCCGGGCCAGCGACCCCGCGGTGGCGAAGATCGTCGCCGCGCGCGAGGGTGGGGGAAACGGGCTGGACGGCCTCCGTGAGTTGGTCTCCACGGATGAGTATTTCAAGCAGGGGAAGGTGGTGTCGCGGGTCGGGGAAGAAGGAGGACCGTCCGGTCTACGCCTCGGCCAATCTCGGGGAGGCGGTCAGCGGCGGGGCCGAGCAATATGGGCACTCGTACTTTGAGCTGAACGATGAGGTGAACGGTCGCTCCACCTATAGCCAACGCGATACCTATTCCGGCTTCGATGTCCGGGAGGGGAACGTGTCCAGCGCCCCCAAGGCGGAAGGCTCCACGGTGCAAAATATTGGCACGCGCGAGCACCTTGAAGGGGTAATCGCCGACATGGCGCCGGAAAAGCTTACCGCGATCGTCGCGCAAATGCACGGCGACAAGGGGGTACGTGGTCAGGAAGCCAATCAGTATGTTGAACTGCACGTCCACGGGGGGATCGACTGGAGCAAGGATATCTAACTGATCGTGATCGACCGGGCGATCGTCAAGCAAGGCAGCCGCCTGGGCGGGCAACTCACGTTTCCCTCCGATACGTAAACGCGGTAAGCTGTATGTCGCGCCGGGATATTTACAACATAGACGCGGCGATCGGCTGGGCTGGGCAGGCTGGAGAAGCGGGAACCGGACATATGGCGGAGGGAGGCATACCGACGAGCATGAGCGACCAGGCATGGCCCACTGGCGCGGTGGAGATGCTGCCGGGCGGCGGTGAGATGGGCGCGTTCATGCACGCGCTCGACTGGTCGGCTACGCCCATCGTCCCCGCCGAGAGCTGGCCGCAAGGCTTGCGCGAGGAGTATTACTTCACCTTCTCCTACAGCCCGATCCGCGGCGAGGGTGGCATGGTGGGCGGCGCGTGTCCTCGAAGCGCGGCCAGGAGACCGTGATGGCGGATGCCATGGTGGGATCACGGGCTGGAGATGGATCTCTCACCCCGCCGGCCTCTGAGGACGCGCGACCGTTGGGCGCGCCCGAGGCGCCCACGGCGGATTCCTATCACCGGCTCGTGCGGCAGGCGGGGCATCTGCTCTGGACGGTCACGGCGGACGGCCTGATCGACGCGGAGCAGAGTTGGCGACTCTACACCGGCCAGAGTCTCGGGGAGGCGCGAGGCTGGGGCTGGCTGGAGGCGATCCATCCCGACGATCGGGAGCGCGTACGCCAGGAGTGGACCGAGGCGCTGACCGCGCGGGAGCGGTACGAGAGCGTCTACCGTCTGCGAAGAGCGGATGGGACGTACCGCACGCTTCTCGTGCAGGCGCTGCCTCTCCCCGATTCCGATGGTCGGGCGTGGAGATGGGCCGCGTTCGGCGCCGACGTCACGGCGAAGGAAGAGACCGAGGCGGCGCTGCGGGCCAGCGAGGCGGCCCGCCTGGCCCACGAGGAGCAACTGCGCGCCATCGTCGCCAACGCGCCCATCGTCCTCTTCGCGGTGGATCGCGCCGGTATCTTCACCCTCTCGCGTGGCCTGGGTCTGGAGGCTCTGGGCATCACGCCCGACGGACATGTGGGCCAGTCGTATTTCACCCTTTACGGGCACTTGCCCGAAAGCGTGGCCACGATGCGCCGGGTGCTGGCGGGGGAGCCGGCCACCACCATCGAGCGCTTCCGGGACCTGGTCTTCGAGACCCGCTGGATGCCGACCCGCGACGCGGAGGGAACGGTGACCGGGGTAATCGGTGTCTCGGCCGACATCACGGCCCGCGCGCGGGCCGAGGAGG
>JANWHO010000327.1 GCA_025450375.1 Chloroflexota bacterium | reverse complement strand
GCCTGGTTCGTCGCCCTGCCGCGGCGTTTGGAAGCCCCAGTCACGGAGCCGGCGACCCGGCGGTCCGCGGCCACTACCAGGCAGCGCGGCAGCGGGCGGCGCGCGTTATGCGGAACGCGCTCGACACCCCGTGCGCATGTAGGTCCACGCCCTGGCCGCCTGGCCGATGGGCCGTACCCCGCGCACAACCGCGGAGATCTCTCGCCGAGACCCCCACTGCCCTGCCGCACTGCCAACCAAGTGCCGGCCCTGCCGGCTAGCTTGAGCGGAAACCGGCGTGGCGCCCGCCTCCCGCTCAAGGAACATGATGCCTGCCGGAGATGAGAGGACGATGAGAGCGCCGCGGTTCGTGCGTTCCCGGCCCGCGGCGCTTCCGCCTGGGGCTCTCATCAGGATCTCATCGAGTTTATCCATGCTGGGAAGGAGCGAACCCGGCATGGCTCGGGACCGCGTCCCGCCCCATCGTTTCAGTGAAGTACGAACCCTGGGCCGCGGGCGAGAGGAGGTACGGCAGATGTTTCGCACTATTATGGTCCCTTTGGACGGATCGGCGCTGGCTGACTACGCACTGACCTGCGCCGCGCCCCTGGCTGGCCGCCTGGGCGCGGTGCTCCACCTCGTGCGGGTGGTCGAGCCGTCGGCGGCGTGGTCGGCGTCGCCGATCATGGGGTCGCCCTACATCCCTGATCGGTTCGACGACGAGACGATACGCGCCATGGCCGAGGCAGCGGACACCCACCTTCAAGCTACCGCTCGCCGCCTCACCCAGACCGGCCTTCGCGTACAGGTGGCGCGACTTGACGGCTTTACCACGCCCGCGCTGCTCGACTACGAGCGCTCGGCGCGCATTGATCTGGTGGCGATGTGTGCACACGGGCGCGGCGGCCTCGCGCGCCTGGCCTTTGGCTCCGTGGCCGATTGCCTGGTGCGCCAGGGGAGCGCACCCGTGCTGCGGGTGCGCCCCTTCGGGGCGCCGGCGGCGTTCCCCCAGGCGCTGGTACCGTTGGATGGCTCGGCGCGCGCCGAGGCCGCCCTCGACCTGGTGGGGCAGTTGGCCCGTCATCAGGTGGTGCATGAAGTCCGCTTGTTGCGGGTGATCGGCGCGGCGGAGGAAGGACCGGAAGCGGAAGCCTACCTGGCGGCGGTCGCGAGACGCCTTGAGCGGCCAGGGCTGGTCTGCCGCTATCAAGTGGTGATGGGTGAAGTCGCTCGGTCTATTAGGGAACAAGCAGGCGCCGATCAACTCGTGGTGATGGCCACCCATGGACGTGGCGGCCTGGCCCGCATCGTACGGGGCTCAATGGCCGAAGAGGTTGCGCGCGGCAATGTAGCGGCTGTACTGACCGTGCGCGAAGCGCCCGTCATGCCGGCGAACCTCTCGGTACTGCCAACCCAGCCGGAGCACGCCCGGGTACGCGACGACATGCTCTCCCGGTCCAGTGGATGATGAGGCAGGGAGAGCAACGCGGCAGGCGGGTGCCCCCAACCACTATCATGGTAGGGACAGCCCCGAAGCAGCGGGAGGCGCCCGCAACCGACAATCTTGGTGCTGTTGGCACATTGGCCAAGTACGCGAGACGCAAGCCACTGGGAGCGCGAGCGTCTCGCTCGTCCCCGTCGCCGGGATCTACGAGGACGAGCCGGGTACCCACTTGTGGGTGTCTCGCGCTCCCAGGTGGTCTCGTCCCTCGGGCGAGTGTACCAACAGGATCAATCTTGGGGGTGGCACGGATGGAAGGCAGGCGCGTACGACGCTTCGTGCTCAGGGGCGTGCTCGCCGGGCTCGCGGCGGTCGGTTCCCTGGCTGGGGCGATGGCCGTGGCCGATGCCCGGCGCAAGCGGAGCCTGGTGCAGGGCCGCTTCTCCGCCGCGCGGCCCGAGCCAATCGCGATCGGCGACTCCGCCTTGCAGGTCTACACCGATGGCGAGGATCTGTTCTCGGCGATGCTGTCCGCGATCCGCGCCGCGCGCGGGCAGGTTCTGTTCGAAACCTACATCTGGAAAGATGATCTCGTAGGCAAACGCTTCAAACGCGAACTGGAGCAGGCCGCCGCCCGTGGGGTTGAAGTCTACATCATCTTTGATTCTTTCGCCAACCTGGTCGTCCCCCGACGCTTCAAGCGCTTTCCGTCCTCGCTGCATGTGTTGGCGTACCCCATCGTGCCCTGGCCGATGAACCCCTTTCATCTGCGTAGCTACGCCCGCGATCACCGCAAGATTCTCGTCGTGGACGGTGAGACCGCCTTTGTCGGCGGCTACAATATCGGCGCCGTCTTCGCGGCGGAGTGGCGCGACACCCATCTGCGCGTCTCGGGCCCTCATGCCTGGGAACTGGAGAACGTGTTCATCGATTTCTGGAACGCGCACCGCACCGGCAATTTGCCCGCGCTGCCTTCCCGCCATACCCGCGTGTGGGATCCCCGGATCGACGTCCATCGCAACGATCCGCAACTGTTGATCTTCCCCATCCGCACGACCTACCTGGAGGCGATCGACCGGGCCAGCCGTCATATCTATCTCACCCATGCCTATTTCGTGCCGGATTGGATTGTCCTGCGCGGCCTGCTCCACGCGGCCCAACGCGGGGTAGACGTGCGCCTGTTGATGCCGGCCCGCTCGAATCACCTGCTGTCCGACTGGTTGGCCCGGAGCCGATATGACCAGTGTCTGTCGGGGGGAATCCGATTGCTGCTCTATCAAGACGCCATGGTACATGCGAAGACCGCCACCATCGACGGCATCTGGTCGACCATCGGGACGGCGAATCTGGATCGCCTGAGCATGGTCGGCAACTTCGAGGTGAACGTGGAGATGTACGACGAACGTGTTGCGGCGCGGATGGAGGAGATCTTCGCCGACGATGCCTTGCATTGCCGCGAATTGACCCTTGACGAATGGCGCCGCCGCCCACTGCGCCAGCGGATCGCTGAGGCGGTCGTCACCCCGATCCGGCCTTTTCTCTAGCGGGACTCGTTCCCACGCCGCCGTCCTCATCCTCGTCTCATCGACATGCCCTATGGTAGGAACTGAGCCGCCCTGGTGGGCCTCCTGGGCTGGGCGCCGCGATCCCCTCGTAGCGACGGCGCGCACGGCCACCGTTGGAGATCCAACACGAGCGGTCGGATAGTACGTACCGGAAAGGTTTTTAGCCATGCGTGACCTGATGCGACAACTGGCGGCATTCGAGCCGAGCACGGAGCCCGTGCTCAGCGTCTACCTGGATATGGGGCCGCACGAAACCGGTGAGAACCCGGCCGTCCGGACTGGGCTCATCGTGCTCAAGGACCGTTTGCGCCAGATCGAGAAGACGCTCTGGCCGCGCGGCGCCGCGTTTGATTCGTTCCAGGCCGACGCCGCGCGGATCGACCAGTATCTTGCGGACGAGTTTCCGCCCGCCGCGTACGGGTTGGCGCTCTTCGCCTGCGCCGGCCGGGATTTGTTCGAGGTTGTCACGGCGGGCACACCGTTCGAGAACCAGGTCTCCGCTGGTCCCGTGCCCGATCTGTTCCAACTGGCGCGACTGCTCGAGGAGCAGGAGACAGCGGTAGTCGCGGTGGTGGACACGAACACGGCCCGGCTGTTCGTCACGCGTCTGGGATCCCTTGAGGAAGTCGATCGGACAACCCGCCGCTATCTCAAGAACCCCATCGGCGGATCGAATCAGAATAAATATCAGCGCCACATCGCGCGGCATCGCGCCAACGTCGCGCGTGAGGTGGCCGCCGAGATCGAGCGTGTGGTGGATCGAGAGGGGGCCGTCCGGGTCATCCTGGCTGGTGACGCGGTGGCCATCCCGCTGCTGCGCGAAGCGCTCTCACCCCCGATCGCGGACATGCTGGAAGATGTGCGGCGCATCGATATTCTCGCTCCGCGTCAGGAGATCGAGCACGAGATCGCGCCCATCCTCGCGCGGGCGGAGGCCGCGGGCAGCCGCTCGCTCGCCGACCAGTTGATCGATGCGGTGCGGGCGGATGGGCTAGGGGTGGTTGGCCTGGAGCCGACCCTGTGGGCCCTTGAGCATGGGCAAGCTGATGTGCTGCTCCTGGCGTCCGAGGCGCCGATTGACGAGGAGACGCGCGGCGACCTGGTTCGGTTGGCGACCACCACGGACGCGGACATGGAGGTGGTGCGGGATCATGCACGGTTTCATCACCTGGGCGGGGTCGGCGCCTTGTTGCGGTACCGGCACGAGCAGGAAGCACTCGCCCCTGAAGGAAGGACTCAAACCCACTTGACGGATCGGGCTCGGATGGATGGCGGGCGCCAAACGGTCTCCGCCACGCGGTAGGGCCGTTCGGCCCTCCGCACGACAGTCGTTCGGCCCTTACCCCGATGCTGGGGTCGGGTGTACGGTGGGAGTATGAGGTCTGCCAGACTATGCAGCAAGGAGAAGCACCATGATCGACACGATTCTGATCCCACTCGATGGATCGCGGTTGGCGGAGGAAGGCTTGCATACCGCCCGCGGATTGGCCAGGGAAACGGGAGCTACCCTGCTGCTCATGACCGCGACCCCCTTTTCCGTGCTCTCCGCCTCGGACGAACGGGAGAAGGACCGCGCCGCCTTGCGGAGGACGCGGCGGTACCTCCAGCGAACACGCCAGTCACTGGAGAGGCAGGGCTTCACCGTGCGGGTCCAGGTCATGCCGGGGAATCCGGTGTCGGCGATCGTATTCACGGCGGAGGCGGAGCAGGTCGGGTTGATCAGCCTGGCCACTCATGGCCATACCGGCCTGCGCCATGCCTTGCTCGGCTCGGTGGCGGAAGCGGTGGTGCGCGAATCAACCACCCCTCTCGTGCTCACCCATGGCGCCGATCGGGCGAACCCGCCTGAGGTGACCTCCTATGAACGAATCCTGATCGCGCTGGACGGCACGCCATTCGCCGAGACGTCATTGCGCTTCCTCGCGGCCCATCGGCTGGGCCAGGACGGTGAGTTGCTGCTGCTGCGGGTGGTGACGCGCGAGCCAATCTGGCCGCTGCCCATGGATCTCGCGGGCAACGAGGCGGTCACCATCTACCGGCAGGCGCAGGAGGAGACGGAGCAGCATCAGCAGGAAGCCGACGAGTATCTCCGCGCCGTAGGGACCGCGCAACTGCCGGGCTGGAACTGGAAGCCGCTGGTGGCGCTCGACGATCCCGCCACGGCTATCCTGGAGGCGGCGCGGGCCAGCCGGGCCGACTTGATCGTACTGGCCACTCATGCCCGCCATGGTCTGGATCGCTTGCTGCACGGCAGCGTGGCACATGAGGTGCTGAAGCGCGCCGAGATGCCGGTGCTGCTCTTGCATGGACCGGTGAGCCTGGGCGAGACCCCGGAGACCGAACGGGCCGCGTCGCGGTTCACTCCGGACGAAGTGGTAGGCGAGCCAATCGCGGCGGGGCAGATCGTCCACGCCGGCTAACGGCGCTTTGCCGTCACGCAGGTAAGGTCACACGCGCTGGCCCTGATCACTGCCGCCGGGCTTCCCGCGCATGATGTCGGCAAGATCGGGGAAGCTGCCCGACGAGAAGTTCGCCCTAATCAAGCGGTACCCCGAAATTAGGGACGAGATCTGCCGCCCGCCGCGATCGTTGCATCGGACTGATCGGATCGATCAGTCCGATCTGACGAATCTACGGCGTGACCGTTGGCGTCTCCTCCGCGCAAGTGCGCTCGCCAGCGGCGCAGGCCGCATTTCCGTACGGAAGCCTATCCAAAAAGATGATCCGAGCCACCGGGGCGGCGTGCGGGATCCGGTGGGCAACACAGCGCGCCGGCCGCGTCGGGCTGACGCGGACCGGTTCTCATCGTCTTCTCACCAAACCGGCGCATGCTTCGGAAGAGAGGAAGTGAGAACCATGAACAGCTTGATACTGCCCCGCGCCCTGGCCGGCGCCCCTCGCACCATTCGTGACCGTGGCGCGACCGTCCTTCTGATCGCCTGCGCGCTCGGCGCGCTCTATGCGTGTGCCAGCTCGATCGGTGACGTGGCGGCCGCCGGCCCCGCGACCCAACAGGTCGAGCTATGGCGCCTGCTTGGGTTCGCCATGTTCACCGGAGTGTTCGGATTGCTGGCGGTTTGGCCTCGCCGCTATCCGGGCTTATGGGAGCTTGTCATCGTCAACAAGGCGGCGCTCACCATAGCGGAAGCAGTGCTCATCGGGAACCATGCGGCCAACGCCAAGAGCACGGCCATCGCGGACGGTATCCTGACCGTGCTCCTCGTGGCCGCCTACTTTTTGGCCCGCGGGTGGGGAAGTTGGAACCCTGGCCGCATGGGGCGCTCGCCACGGTGACGCCCTCAGTTCCAGGGATTCTGGAAGAGGTCCGCCCCTCCCAGAGGGGAGAGCCGGAGGGTAGCGGCGGGATCGTCGGCGAACACGCTCAGGAACAAATCCTGTACCACGGCGGCGGTGAGCTTCGTGCGAGGCGCCGCCACCTGCCAGGCCACGTTCCCTCGTTCCATCCGCGGAACCAAGTGAATTTCCGCGCGGCCCGTACTGTTACGGATCGAGGCCCAACCACAGGGCTGCTGGTCTATCATCGCCAGGGTCAGGGAAACGGAGAGCGTACGCTGGGCGCCCCCCGGCTCGCTGAGCACGTAGTGCCGCTCGTTGGGAGCGGACTCCAGGCCAATCCGCTCCCGCGCGCCCGCCTGCGCCAACGCCGCGTTGGCTTCGGTCCGAGCGACATCGAACAGTGACCAGAGCCCCTCCATCATGATCGGCAAAGGGTCGAGGGATGGGGACTGCTCGGCGCCGGCTCCGCGAAGGCGCCGAGCAAGCGCCGTTGCCCAGGATGTCGTCTTCTGGCTGTTCGTCCGGATCGGTGTGCGTGTCGCGGTTTGCACCTTGCGCCTCCTCGTTAACGGCTCTGGCGATAATCACCTTCTCTTATCACCATAGGGCATATCCCACCTGATCTCCAGGGCCGAACGGCCCTGCCAGGAGGAGCCAAGGGTCACTTGACGGCAGGACCATCGCGCGTGCTGTCACTCATGGCCGCGAGCCCGCTGATCGGCCAGGAAAGCCGCCGCCTGGGCTCGCCGCTCCATGCCTAGCTTGCTCAGGATGGTGCTCACGTAGTTCTTGACCGTCTTCTCCGAGAGGTAGACAATGCCGGCGATTTCGCGGTTCGTTTTGCCTTCGGCGATCAGCCCCAGGATATGCCGTTCCTGCTCGGACAAGTCGGCCAACTTATCATGATGCTTGCCGGCCGCCATGTCCCGCATCCGGGCGAGCACGGTAGCGGTGACCGCCGGGTCGAGGAGTGACTCGCCGCGGGCGACCGCCTCGATGGCGCTCACCACCTCGCGGCCCCGCGTCTGTT
>JANWHO010000326.1 GCA_025450375.1 Chloroflexota bacterium | reverse complement strand
TGTATCCGAGGGTCGGGTGGTGGACTCGATTCCCTGGTGCATCCCGCCTACCGTGGCGCCGACCCTGGGCAGCGACGCCATGACACGATGAGACGGGAGGGGCAGATGATGAGCGAGCAGCCACCAGTCCTCAAGGCCGCCGGTGGGGACCGGGGCGCATCAGCGCTGGAACCGACCGGCGTCCCGCACCTTGACGACGTACTGGGTGGCGGGTTGCCGCGCGGGGCCCTGGTGATCGTGGCGGGGCCACCCGGCAGCGGCAAGACAACCCTGGCCAATCAGATGGCCTTCGCGGCCGCCGAACGCGGACTGCGCGTACTGGTTCTAAGCGCGTTGTCCGAGCCGACGAGCAAGTTGCTGGACCATCTCCGCGGGTTCCACTTCTTCAACCAGGATCTGATCGGCGACCCGCTTCAATTCCTCAGCCTGGAGCATTTTCTGAGCCAGGGCCTGGAGGCGACCAGCACCGGATTGCTCGCCACCGCGAAAGCGGCGCGGGCCGACTTCGTGGTGCTCGATGGGTTCCGCGGGGTGCGAGGGGTCGACCCGGATCCTCAGCGAGCGCGCCAGTTCCTCTACGACGTCGGCACCACCCTTAGCCTGCAAGGCGCTACCACCGTGATCACCAGCGAAGCGGACGCGCGCGACCCGGCCTTCTATCCGGAGCTCACGACCGCCGACGTGATTATCGGCTTGCATTTCACCCTGGAGGATGTGCGCCACGAGCGAGGTCTGGAGGCGATCAAGATCCGCGGTGGGGCGCCGCTGCCGGGACTGCATTCACTGGTCCTGAACGCGGAGGGTATCACCGTCTATCCCCGACTGGAGGTGCGGCTGCCCTCCGGCTTGAGCGCCCTTCCCCATGCCGAGCATCGCCCAGAAGATCCCGGCACGTTGCCGCGGGCCGGCATTGACTTGCCCGAGCTGGACGCTCTGCTCATGGGCGGGCTGACACGCCACACGAGCACGCTCCTGGCGGGGAGCCTCGGGGTCGGCAAAACCCACCTGGCCGTACATTTCGGGTTGGCAGGGATACGCGCGGGCGAGCCGGTCGTGTTTCTCGGCTTCCGGGAGACAGCGGCACAACTTGATTATCGGGCCGATTCGGTTGGTCTCGGTGAATCGTGGCGCGCGGCGCTGGCTCCCGGCGGCGGCTTGACCCTGCTTCGCTATGACCCGCTCGAACTGGACCCGGACCAGATCGCCGATCGCCTCCTGGGGGTGCTCGACCAGACCGGGGCGCGACGGCTCGTGCTGGACAGCCTGGCGGAACTGGAAGAGGCGGTGCGCGAGCGCAGCACCGGGAAGCGGTGGCGGAACTTTCTGGTAGCCTTATTGTCCGAGATGCGCGCGCGAGGTGTTACCCTACTGGTGGTCATGGAGACGCCCGCCGCCATCGCCACCGATCTCCGCTTCGGCGCCGAGGCAACCGCTGTCCTGGCCGAAAACGTGCTCCTCATCCAGCAGGTCGCCGAATCCGATCGGATTCGGCGAGTACTCGCGGTGGTGAAGACCCGGTTCTCGGCCCATTCCGCCGGGCTGCGCGAGCTGGTGATCACCGACGACCAGGGAGTGAGGGTGCTGCTGGCAAATATGCAGCCCTCGAATCCGAGCCCGGAACCGCCCCCAGACACGGCACTGGGCCACTAAGGGGCGGTGCGCTACCCTTATTCAAGAGGCGGGCCCGTGCGCTATGGAGACACCTGAGCGGTTTCTCGTGCTGATCGTCGAGGATGAAGGTTCGATTGCCGGCGTGTTGTCCGCGTTCGTGGAGGATCTTGGCTATGCGGCCATGGTGGCTCCTCACGGGGTGGCGGCGCTGGAGATGGCTCGTGCCCGGTGGCCGGCCCTGGTGCTTACCGACTACATGATGCCCTTAATGAGTGGGAGCCGGCTCCTATCCGAACTGCGATCCGTGTCACTTTCCACTGGGCGCACAATGCCACCTATTATTTTAATGAGCGCGGTCAGTCCTCGCCTGAGCGAGATGGCGGGGGCGGACGTGGTCCTGGCCAAGCCCTTTGACCTGGCGCGGTTGGAGGCACTGCTGGAACGGTTCCTGGGTCGTCCAGCATAGCGGATCGCATCCCTGGCCTCAGCCACTTCCAGACCCCCACCGGCATCCGGGGTGCGCCATGGCTTCAATAATGACTGTCCGCCTCGGGGCTCCCTCGGCAAACCGCGATCTTGGCAGTTTCGTACAGTGTTTGCCCTCGCTCTGGCAGTAGATTGCGTCCTATGGTGGTCACGTATCACGCAGGCGCTTGATGCTTGTCACAAGGAGGATCGCCCGATGGACCTTGCCGTACCGACCCCACTGGCCCTGGCGCCGTCCCGCGCCCGCTCTTACGCACGGCGCGTGTTGTGGATCATGTTCGCGATCAACTTTCTCAACTATATGGATCGCTTCATCTTGCCCTCCGTTCTATCAAGCATCCAGAAGGACTTCCACATCAGCGACACCCAGGCGGGACTACTCGCAACGGCGTTCACGCTCGTGTATGCCCTCGCGGCCCTGCCTTTCGGCCTCTGGGCGGATCGCGGCATCCGCAAGAACGTCGTGGCCACGGGCGTGGGGCTGTGGAGCCTGGCCACCCTGCTCACCGGTGCTGCTGGGAGCTTCTTCACGCTCTTTCTATCCCGCGCGGCAGTGGGGGTAGGGGAGGCGGGCTACTATCCCGCCGGCACTTCGCTGCTGGTTGACTACTTCCCCAAGGAGAAGCGGGCCTCGATGCTCGGCCTCTGGAATGTCGGCGCCAGCCTGGGAGTGGGGGTGGGCTTCGCCCTCGGTGGGATCATCGCCGATCATTTCGGCTGGCGCTGGGCCTTCTATGGCACCGTAGTTCCGGGAGCCATCTGCACCATCCTGGCCTTCCGGATGCGCGAGCCGCGGCGGGGTGGAGACGCCGGTACACTCCGGCAGGTGGCGCCGTCCGCGGCGGCGCCGCCGTTCCTGAGCGCGGTACGGACGATCCTCAAGATTCCCACCATGCGCATCGCCCTGATTGCCCAGACCCTGAACTTCTTCGTGCTGGGCGCAGCGGTTCTGTGGTTTCCCACCCTATTGCAGCGTCGCTTCCAACTCTCGGCGAGCAAGGCCGGCCTGATCAGCGGTGGAGTACTGGTGCTGGCCGGAATCATCGGCACCCTTGGCGGTGGCTGGCTGGCGGATCGGCTGCTGCCGCGCATCCCCTCGGCCCGCCTGCTGGTGACCGGCTGGGCCTTCCTGGCCAGCGCGCCGCTCCTCCTTCTCGCGCTCTTCGCCAACAGTCTGACTCTCCTGGTGCCGCTGTTCTTCCTCGGGGGTATCTGCCTGCAGGCGTACAACGGCCCGATGAGCGCCCTGATGCAGGACGTGGTGCGGCCGGAGTTGCGCGCCGTGGCCGTTGCCCTCTCGCTGATCGTGGCGCACCTATTGGGCGATGCGTTCTCACCCGCCCTGGTCGGGGGCCTGTCGGACCTGATCGGTAGTGGGCAAAAGGATACGCTCGGTCACCATCTCACCGGCGCGCTGCTCCTGACCCTGCCGCTGATGATCCTCGCCGCCGCCATTTTCTGTTTCCTCGGCTTACGCCATGTCGCGGTAGATACGCTCCCGGACGAACAAGCGGCCGCGGCCTGACCAGCCCAGCGGGCTGAGTGCCACTTGAGATTGGTGGGCACCGCTCGTTTGCAGCACCCACCCTTGGAAAGGAGATGTCCATTGAGCGCCGCCGATGACCAACATCAGCGCGGTTTCCAGGGCCTTCGCCATGTGATCACTCCCCGAGCCAAGGTACATACCGGATGTGATACACTCGCCAATCAGCGATGCCTCGGGATGAGATAGCGGGTCCGGTAGGAGAGCATGTGGGCTCGGACAGCGCGGCGTTCGTCGTTCATCTCCTTGGCCTGGCGGCTTTCCTCTGGAACGGTCTCTATATCCTGACGCGCGGCGAGGGCGGATCGATGGCGCGCCCACCGACACTGAACGAGCGATTCACTGGCTGCCGCGGATCGACGAGGACACCTATTACAAGTGGCAACGGCGCGCCAGCGATACTATAGCCGGCGTTCTCCGCGATCGCGAGGTCGCGGCCGGCGGCGTCCTGCCTCTGGATCTACCGTAAGGATGAGGAGTGGGAGGTGTATTATGCCCTTCTGGCACCGAAAGTCATCCGAGGAGGAGGAGCAGGCGCGGCGGCGCCTCGAGGCGGACCGCGCCGCGTCAGGGCACACGACTCAAGCTGAGGCGCGGACCGCCCAAGCCGAGGATATCAAGCTGCTTGCCAGGGGCGGTATTCCCGGTACGGCCAGGAGACGGCTGAATCGCCTCAAGGGCGAGGTAGCGGCCGGCGGCAGCTTCAACAGTGACCTATCGCCCAGTGAAACGGCGTTGCTCCACCACGGCGGCTATCGGCCGCTCGGGCTGGTGAGCGGCAGTGCCCTGTACGCCGTGGGCGCCCAGCGCGGATTCGCCGCTCGCGATGGAGAACTGCGGGTACTCTCTCGGGCCTACAATCACGCGACGGACCTTGCGGTCGGGCGAATGGCGAAGGAAGCCCGCGAAGTGCGATCGCACGGCGTGGTTGGCGTCCGTTTCTCGTTCGCTCGGCACGAATGGAGCGAAGACTGCGTCGAAGTGCGGGTCATCGGGACGGCCGTATTGACCACCGGCGCAAGGACGGGAAGTCCATGGCTGTCGGACCTAGCCGGACAAGAATGGTGGGCGCTCCATCAGGCGGGATACGAGGCAGCCGGGCTCGTATATGCGCACAGCGTCTGGTTCGCCGCCACCACCGCCGCCGATGCAAAGATCGTGCGCAACACGGAGAACCGGGAGTTCAGACATCTGAGCGACGCCTTGAAGCAGAGTCGGGATGTCGCCAACGGGCGCCTGCTGGACATGACGCGAAAACTCGGCGCGCACGGCCTGGTAGGGGTGCATGTCTCGCGGCGGGTGGAAGATTTCGAGCTTGAAAGCGACCGCGCAAGGAAGCACCATCTGCTCACGCTCAGCTTGATCGGTACCGCGGTGCGCTACGCACATCGAGAAGGTACACCCGCTTTCAGCACTCGTGCCATCGTCTCGCTTCGCGGCGGAAAGCTGGAGCCAACGCTGGTCACGACGGTACCCTCGGCAGTGTTCGAGTAGGCAGGTCGGGTCCGCGCGGCACGCGGCAATGACATCGCGTATTGCCTGGCATCCTGCTGCTCATTCCGGCAGGCGCGAGCGGGCCGGCGGCTACGCGGGGACACCCTCGACGACGCTCACGCCCGCTCCGGTCGGCGTGGCGCTCGCCAGCCGCGGATCGGCGGCGGAGAGCAGGACGGCGTACCCGTCAAGCGTGCGCTCTCGCCCTCCCGGCATCACCAGCATGTTCAGATCCGAGAACTTGGTCGCGGCTTCCTCGTTCGGCGCGCCCACCAGGGATATGGCAACGAAAGCTTCATACAACAGCCATGCATGGCATGCAAGTATACTTGCGAGCGACCAGTCGTCGGTGCTCCGTGACCGTCTTACCAGCTGTCAGCGGCGCAAGTGCGCAGTCCTTACTCGACCGTCAATGGCGGCCCCAGCAACTCCATGCCGTGGGCGCGCCACAGCGCTGGATCCTGCGCCGGCATCGCGTTAGCCTGCGTGACTTCCCGAAAGAACGCTTCCATGCTCCCCGCGGGCACAAATACGACCAGGATCCGGCCGCCGGTGGCGCCCACTGACGCCCACACATGGGGCACCTGCCGCGGTGCGAACAGACAATCGCCCGGATTGAGTCGATATTGTTCGTTTCCGACCTCGAACAGGAACTCACCATCCAGGGCGTAGAACCATTCGTCTTGGTCGTAATGCAGGTGGCGCGCCGGGCCGCCTTTCGCGCGGAACGTGTTCTCGAGGATGAAGAGACCGCTTCTATCCTGCCCGGACACCTTGAAGGCAATCGAGCTAATGCCGAGTCCCCGCTGTTCACCGATACGGTCTTCGCCCGCGGCGACGCGGAGGATCCCCGCACTGTCAGCTGGGGTGTGCCGAGCGTCGTTCATGGAAGAGCCTCCGTCCTGAACGGACATCGTATGGCGAGAAGCCGTCTAAGGTGTCATTATGCCACATAGCGGCCAAGAGGAGTCAACCGGGGTGGCACCCGCGGCACTACGCCAGGTAGCCGTTGACGAGGCGCGTTAGGACAGCGAACGGCTGCTCGTCGGGACGGGCAGGAGAATCCCGGTGCGCGCTCCTTCTCAACCTTAGCGGGAGGCGCCATTCCCCTGCCGCAATGTGCCGCCTTGCGCGAAGCGGCACCCTCGCATCCCCGAGATGCCTCGACTCGTTGCAATTCTACTATTCCAGGCACATGGTGCACAGTACGATCGGCGCCATGGATGGTAGAGCAGTCCACGATTTTTGCCATGGGCACAGCTCCCAGTTCGGACAGGTGCTAGATGCCGTTCACAGACCCACGTTGAGCGAATGGAAAATGACGCGCTACCAGAGGTGGCGCAGCCCGGCTCGGTTGGTCCTCTTCCGCTGGAGGACAGTCCCAATTCGGGTACTTCTAATGCTGGTGTCTTATGGTAAGACGAGGGTGGTTCGGCGACCGAGAGAGATTACCCACATCGTCGGAGCCGCCCGCCGCGACGGCCGCAGCCTGGGGCGCCCCTCGGACGGCGCCAGCGCGGGAGCGGCCTCAACTCGTCCCCAACTGACCCACTACCGGGCAATCCCGCGCGATCCGCGTCTGGCACGGGTCGACATCCTGGGCCTCACCTATCGCGACCTCCATGCGAGCCGACAGTATCAGCAACGGCACAGCTTGCTGGTCAACGATTCGCTTATCATCTCCGTGATGCGGCGCAACCGGAGACCAGTGCTCGCTACCAACGATACCGACTTCGAGCGTGTCCCCGGCATCACGGTGCGAACGCCTGCCGGCTGATGACCGCGGTGCAGGCCCTGATGGCCAGGCTGGCCCTTCGGGTCAAATCTGCCAGACACGCACGAGGTCGTCGTCCTCACCCAACGACACGAGACCACGGCCGCTTGGACGAAACAACACCGTAACGACCACGACGCCATTGGTATCCTGCAGCCGGTGAAGTTGCCGTCCGGTCTCGATGTCCCAAAGTGCTATTGTCCCGTCCTCTCCTGCCGATGCCAACAGGTCGCCGGCCGGACTGAACACCGTATCGAGAACCGCTCCCTCGTGGCCTTCCAGCGACCATTCTGGAGCGCCGTCCTCGATAGGCCATAGGTTTACCACACCATCGTCGCCCCAACTGGCCAACATTGCTCCGTCCGGACTAAAGGCCAGCCCGTTCAATTGGGCTCGGTGGTCACTAAGTCGATTGACCTCCTTGCCGGTTCCTGTGTCCAATAGGCGGATCGCATAGGGATCCTTCCGCGATCCCGCGACGCAGGCTAGCAGATCTCCTGAAAGGTTGAACGCGAGCAGATCGGGCGGCTCGTCGAAGCCCTTGAATCGGTGCGCGGTCTGCCCGCTCGCTGTATCCCACAGGCGCAGCGTCCGGTCGTCTGAGGTCGTGACCAATTTACTACCATCCATGCTCCACAGAAACGCGCGCACCGCCCGAGTGTGTCCCTGGAGCGTGAGGGCCACTTCCCCAGTGTCTACATCCCAACAGGTTACATCGTGTGCCGTCTCCTGGCTGACGGCCGCAAGTAAAGAGCAATCGGGTGAAAAAGCTGGTATCCCATAGCCCGGCGGCCCGTCGAGCTTCAAGGGCGTAGGTTGAAAGGCTCTCCATATGACCAACCTGCCGCTTAAGTACTGCGCTAGGTGTTGTCCATCCCTGCTGCGTGCGGCCCGCTC
>JANWHO010000325.1 GCA_025450375.1 Chloroflexota bacterium | reverse complement strand
CAGCTTGACGCACAAGGCGGAAAGGACTACATTAGTGTTCGCGGATGGTCGTCTGTCCGCGTCCGATCCTCGCTAGCTCAATGGTAGAGCAACCGGCTGTTAACCGGTAGGTTGTTGGTTCGAATCCAGCGCGGGGAGCACACTCATGCACATGCCGCCGGGAGATTCCGGGCGGCATGTGCTGTTTCTGGCGCCTAACGCCGAGGGAAAGGGAAGCGATGGCAAGGTATCTGATTACCGGGGGGTCCGGATTTCTCGGAATCAATATGGCCCGCTATCTCCTCGCGCGGGGTCACGAGGTGGGGTCGCTGGATCTGGCGCCGTTTGACTACCCGGACGCGCGCGACAAGGTGACGGCGATCACGGGCGACATCCGCGACCGGGTGACCGTGGATCGGGCCATGGAAGGAGTAGACGTGGTGATCCACACAGCGGCGGCCCTGCCGCTGTATACGAAGCAGGACATCTTCACCACCGACATTGGCGGTACCAAGAACGTGCTCGCCTCCGCCCAGGTTCATAGCGTGGATCGGGTGGTGCATGTCTCGTCCACCGCTGTGTACGGCATCCCTGATCACCATCCGTTGCGCGAGGACGATCCTCTTCATGGGGTCGGCGCCTATGGTCGGGCGAAGATTCGGGCCGAACGGATCTGTGAACGCTACCGCGCCCAGGGAATGTGCGTGCCGATCGTGCGTCCGAAGTCGTTCGTTGGGCCTGAGCGGTTAGGAGTATTCGCTCTCTTCTACGACTGGGCGGCGAATGGGCACGGCTTCCCCATGTTGGGCAGCGGCCATAATCGGTACCAACTGCTTGATGTCGAGGATCTCTGCGAGGCAATCTACCTCGCCTCTACCCTGGACCGAGCGCGGGTGAACGATACCTTCAACATTGGGGCCAAGGTGTTCTTGACCATGCGCGAGGATTATCAGGCCGTTCTGGATGAAGCTGGCCATGGGAAGCAGATCCGCCCGCTCCCCGCCGGACCGGCGATTCTTGCCCTGCGGGTGCTGGAGGCGCTGCGCATGTCTCCTCTGTACAAATGGGTGTATGAGACGGCATCGAAAGACTCATTTGTCTCGATTGAGAAAGCAGAGCGAGTGTTGGGCTGGACGCCCAAGTTCTCAAACCAGGAAGCCCTGGTGCGGAACTATCGCTGGTATCTCGCGAATCTGGCTGCCTTCGAGCACAGCGCCGGGGTCTCGCATCGGGTGCCCTGGAAGCAAGGAGTGCTCCGGCTCGCGAAGCGCTTCTTCTAGACTTGGCGGCCTTTCCAACTCAAAAGATGACGGGGCGGGGCCGGATCGCGTATGATCACGCCAGAGGAAAGAAGGCGAGCGGCCGGCCGGTAGCGGTCGATCCCGCGGTTTCGTGAATGGAGACGGCGACCCATCATGAACAATGCGATTGTCACCCCGTTTAATGCGTTCTCGGCGTTTTCATTCGTCCTGCTGGTCGGAATCGCGCTCTTGGTGCACCACACGGGCATTCCGACCGAGGTGCTGGCGGCGGCGGGAGCGGCCGGCGGCTTCCTCCTGATCGGCGGGTTCCTGGTCTGGACCCTGATCGAGGAGGCGCGTCCGCGCGTTTAAGCGCGGGGGATCGGGGTGGGGCCGGTGAGTTGCTGCTCCGGCTGCACCTGATCCACATGCAGGGGAATAGTCCCTAGCACCCGGCCTCCGCCGGAAACTCGAAATTCGAAGGTACCTGGCTGATCGAGCACCAACATGTTAATCTCGGCCAGCAGCTTCCCATTTCCCTGGGCCACGGCCTGTGGATCGATGGGAATGGCCTCCCGCATCAGACTCCTCCCATCGGGGGCGACAAACTCCATCTCCACCTGCTGTTCCTGGGAATTCCCCTGCAGGACTACCACCACGAAGAAGCGCGGGTGCTGAGCAGGCAGTTGGCTCACCCCAATATGGTCGAAGATACCGATCAGGCTCAGCTTGCCATCCTGGCCAATCAGGGCGTGGTCACAGAGAATGCCAAGGGTGAGCGACAGGCGTTCAGTCCGCGCGGGGAAATCGATCACGATAGACCTTTCTTGCCCGGAGGCGGAAGCATCAGCGAAGGGGTGCGAGGGTTCCAGGGGCGAGGTTCAGACGATTCACATAATGAATGTCATTTGGCAGCACGTCTCCGTACCCCCCAGGTACGCGTACCATCAGTTCCCCATTGGTGTGAGACCTTAAGGTCTCGGTTACCGCGCGTAGGTCATCACGGGCATCCACGTAATAGCGGAAGATCCGCGCTTCGTACTTATAGACGAAGCTGATCTCAAACGCGGCCTCGGGCGCGGCCATAAATGCCGGGACGGGCGGGCGGCCACGAGGGGCCGGCTTCTTGCGAATCGGTACCGGACGGTGTACCTCCGAGACGCCGCCAACCGAGCGGAGGTAGCGATACAGATCCTCGGCGATCGCCGTAACTTCAGGGGTCACTAAGCACTCCGCTGGGGACATCAGAATTCAATTAACTGGACTTCGCCAGGCGCGGCCGCAGAAGATGGATTTGCCGCCTGAGGTGCGCGCGGAGCGCCGCGTGATCGGGCACACATCCTTGCGAGAAGACGGCATGGTCCACCATTACCACGGGCGACCACCACCCGCCATGGAGGGCCACTTCGTAAAAATGCGTGATCCATGGTCGTGTCCTCAACTCGAAGTACCACGGACCCAGCTCGGTGATCGCGGCGGTCAGGACAGTGAGGGCGCGCTCATCGTCCTCGTTGAGGGCAGTCCCACGGCGCCACCATGCCCCTGTTTGCGTGTACAGGGTTACGTGGATGCGCTCCCGCGAAAGGTAGATGATCTCACCCAAGTTCGTACTCTCCCCGCGCCATGACGTATGGCGACCCGGCGATGGTCCGAGTGGGCCGTGCCTTCAGGCTCTTAGTATAGCACGCCGTTTCCTGGAAGGCATGGGGCCCGATATTGCTGCTATATTCAATGCGGCAATCGCGAGCGCGGACCATGGCGCCTCGCGGCAAAGGGAAAGGCGCCGGTGATGTGGTCTCGAACGGCGTCCCATGCTTTTTGGTTCCAGGCAGGGGTGGCGTTCTGTCTCCTGGTGTACCTTTCCCTCGGGCTCTACACCGACCTGCGATTTCTATCCCAAATGCATCTTCCCCTCTTCCAGGATCTCGACATCTATCTCAGAGCGTGTCGGGTAGGGTTCCACGGGGGAGATGTTTACGCGGATCGGTCGCTTGGCTACGGATTCCTCTACCCGCTGCCGTCGCTGCTGTTCATAGCCCCGTTTGCTCCGCTGACGCACGGCCTGTTCCGCGTCGTGCTGTATGGTGGACTCAACGTCGCCCTACTGATCGTTATCGTGGCAGGGGTAGCTCGCCGGTTCGGATACCGGCTTGCTCACATCTATTGGTGGTTCATCCTGGCCCTGGGCTTTTCCCCGTTCTTTGAAAATCTGGATCTGGGGCAGATCAATCTTTTCCCGGAAGCCTGTCTCCTCCTGGTCTGGCTCTACACTCCGTCCCGTCCAGCCCTGGCTGGATTCGGGCTGGCATCGGCGGTGGCGCTCAAGCTGAGTCCGGCCGTGTTCTTTCTCTACCCGCTCATGGTAGGCGGCGGGACAACCCTGGTCTACGCCCTTCTCTTTCTGGCCGGCGAGTGTGGGCTCTCGGCGATGCTCTTTGGCTGGCACAATCTTCATGCCTATTATTCCGTATTGCAGGGTTTACCGAATTCCTTTTCCGGCGATTTTGGCAACAGCCAGGCATTCGTCGCGGTGCTCGAATATAATGGGTTCATCAATGTGCATGAACTGGCCCGCGCGCAGTCTCTCCTCAATCTTTTCCTGGGCGTGGCAATTGTGGTTGGCGCCTGGCTCACTTTTCGCTTGAAGGAGCATGATCTGGGCTTCGTAGTCCTGGCTCTGGCCACCGCCGTACTACCAAACATCATGTGGTACCACCACTACGTCAATCTGCTCCTCCCCCTCTTCATCCTCCTGGGGGTGAGCAAAATGCACCCCATCGTGGTGGCATGGGGCGGAATACTGCTCGTGGACATCCAGCTTGAGCGCTGGCACGGCACTCGTGGCTTGACCACTCACCTGATGGTGCAGCTTACGATTCTGGTCATTTTGTTCTGGATGGGGAGGAAGCTATGGCTAGACCGTGAGCGTTCCGGGCAGTTCGCGGAGCAGGGCGGCGGCCGACAGCACGGCCCGTCGCGGACCGTCCGCACGTTCCGTCGTATGCTCCTCCACGACCACCCGTTCACCCGAGTCCGTCAGCACCGCGACGGCGATCAATAGGTGGTGGGCATCGATTGGGACCAGGCAGCCGCCCACCCCTACCGGGGCGGGAAAGGTCCCGCGAGCCCGATGGGCCAGGGAAAGTGCCATCGCCTCCGCGCTCGCTTCGGTCCCCATGACCGAGTCCATGGGCAATACCAACCCGCCCGCCAGCGGACCGATATCGAGACTGGCGCAGAGAGCGCCGCTCAGACCGGCCTCCGCCACGGCCACCCGCAGGCCCGCCGAAAGTAACCGTCTCGCCGTGACTTCCGGGAGGCCCTCGTCGTCCACGCCAAAAATGGCTTCGCCGAATAAGCCGCGTACCTGTTCCTCCACCGGGGCCAGGGCTGCCCGCGCGGCGTCGATGTCATTGGCCCGAGCGGTGAGGCGCACGTGAATCCCGTCGTCACGAGCGTACGTGGCGGCGGTAGGGTTCGCGGCGTGGACCAGCTCGCCCAGCCGTTCCTCCACCGCCGACTCACCAATCCCCAGGATTTTGAGGGTACGGCTGAGAATCACCCCGCCGTGAGCGATCCGGGCCAGCCGCGGCTCGACCTCTTCCAGCCACATCCGGCGCATCTCGGACGGCACTCCAGGCATGGCCACGATCCGCCGGTGCTCCCGCCGCACCCACCATCCGGGAGCCGTACCCACCGGATTCGCCACGACCTCGCAGGAGGGAATGACCGTGGCTTGCTTCAGGTTCCGCTCCGGCATGGCTCGGCCGCGGCGGGAAAAGAAGCGGCGGAGATTCTCTTCGAGGTCTGGACGCACCACCATGGTCTCTCCGAGAAGTCCGGAGATGGCCTCGCGGGTCAGGTCATCCTCGGTTGGTCCCAGGCCACCGGTCAGAATGAGCAGGTCGGCCCGTTCCCATGCCTGGCGCAGCGACTCCTGGAGGCGGCCAAGGTTGTCTCCCACCTGTTGAATCCTGTACAGGGTGATCCCGAGAGCCGGAAGGCGGGCGGCGAGCCACCGCGCGTTGGTATCGGTAATTTCACCGAGGAGTAACTCGGTGCCAACCGAGATGATTTCCGCGCGAAGCTCCTGGAGGGGCGGCAATGTGCTCACCCCTCCAGTGTAGCAGGCTGGGATCAGGAGACGGTGGCGGCGATCGCCAAAAGATCCTTGATACTGAGCTTGGATAGGCCAATCGCGCTGGTCACGTCGTAGCTCACGGTCAGCCGGCTCCAGGTTACGTGGACGATCTCGTATCCATTCTTGAGCTTCAGATCAGCTATGGTGCCAGTCACCTGGCCGATGCCGTGGACACCCTTGGAGATGATGACCGGCGTGAGCTTGCTGCCGGGGGTAATAAT
>JANWHO010000324.1 GCA_025450375.1 Chloroflexota bacterium | reverse complement strand
TTCAGGACTCAACGAGGTGGCCGTAACGCCCGGTGGTGTATTTCTCTGAATCGAGATGCGTTTCAGAATGTTGCCGATCGGTTCCAACGGACTTTCCCTCGGTTTCCCACCGCTTCAGTATACCTTCCACGTACGGCCAACTACGCTTATTGTACTCCACCGCGAGCCGCATCGCCTCTACAATCCATTCAGCCGGATAGACTCGCTCCGCGTCGCGCAAGCCTCCAGCCACGGTTGGGGTGAGAAGGCCGATGGTCTGCTCATACAGTGAGAACACATTCGGCCGATACACACGGATCAACTCCACCGGTCCCACATCCTCTCCAAGGGCCTCGACGGCGCTGATCTCGCCCTTGGCCAAACGCCGGACCGTCTCCCGGTTCTCCCGGGTGTTCAGCAGGTACCACCGGCGCCCGGAATCACCTCCCTCACCTACCGTAAGATGCAAGAAAGTGCCCCGTGTGACCGCCAACTCCAACCCCTGGCGCACGATCTCCTCGACGGGGCGAGGCCCTGGACCCGGCTTGAGACCGGCCAACAGCAGCCGGTCGCGCTCCAAAGCGCTGAGGGACACCGCCGGGGCGCCGCCGTGTCGGGTCAGCAACCAATGCAGGTGCAGGGTCACTTTCAGTTCGGCCAGCGACTCGATGCGCGGCAAGGTGACGGTATAGAAGGACTCCGGCAGCTTCCCGGTGCCTCGATCGCCATCGCGCGTCTCTCCGTCACTCACCGGAACCCCTACCTCTGCGGCTCAAGGTCGCGGAACCGAGTCTGCTGCTGATCAAAGTAGAGGGATAGATGACCCGTGGGACCATTCCGGTGCTTGGCCACGTAAATGTCGGCGATATGGCGCTTTTCCGTTTCGGGATCATACATCTCCTCCCGGCACAGAAACATCACCACGTCGGCATCTTGCTCTATGGAACCGCTTTCCCGCAGGTCCGAAAGCAATGGCACATGGGACGCCCGCGCATCCACGCCCCGTGACACCTGAGAGAGCGCCATGACCGGAATGTTCAATTCGCGCGCCAGCACCTTGAGCGCCCGAGAGATCCCGCTAATCTCCTGCACCCGATTCTCGGATGAGCGGCCTTGCATCAGTTGCAGGTAATCCACCACGATCAGATCCAGGCCCTGTTCGGCCTGGAGACGCCGGGCCCGATTCCGCATCTCGCCCGGAGTCACCCCCGCCGAATCATCGATAAAGATCTTGCTCTCGGAGAGCACGGTCGCGGCTTCAATCAGCCGGTTCCACTCGTCGTCGTCGATCATTCCCGAACGGAGACGCCCACTGTCCAGCCGGCCCTGCATACAGAGTAACCGCTGGACAAGCTGCTCCTTCGACATTTCGAGGCTGAAGACCGCGACCCGCTGCTTATAGCGGATGGCCGCGTTATGGCACATACCAAGGGCAAGGGCGGTCTTCCCGTGCGCGGGCCGAGCCCCAAGGATTACCAGATCCGAGCGTTGCAGACCGCCGAGAATCTTATCCAGGTCGATAAATCCACTCGGGACACCGATAATAGCGCCCTTATTGGCGTGGACGTAATCGATCCGTTCGAGAATATTGGAGAGGATGTCGCCGATCGGGACGAACCCGCTGGTGGAGCGCCGCTGCGCCACCGCCAGCAGCGTCTCCTCGGCCTCGGAAATCGCCTGGTCAGCATCAATCCCATCCCGCCGGCCCAGGCCCATGATCTGACCGCCGGCGAAGATCAAGCGCCGCAGGATGGCGGCCCGTTCCACGATCTTGGCGTAGTGTTCTACGTGCAGCGCGGTGGGCACCACATCCACCAGGGAAAGCAAGTATCCCCGCCCACCGGCCCGCTGGAGGAGATCGCGCCGCTCCACCTCCTCCACCACGGTAACCAGGTCCACCGGGCGCCGCTGTTCGTAGAGATCGACCATCACTCGGTAAATAACCGAGTGCGCGTCATGCGCGAAGTCGTCGGGCCGGAGGAGTCCGTTCACCTCGATAATCGCGTCGCGGTCAAGCAGAATGCTGCCCAGCACCGCCTGCTCGGATTCGAGGCTTCTCGGTAAATCGTCTCCTAAGTCACCGGGCCTAGTCTCCGCAATCACTCGGTCCCGGCCTCCTGCAAGGTCACGCTGATCGACCCTTTCACCTCGTGACCCAGGCGCACAGGCACCTGAAAGGATCCGAGCGTCTTCAGCGGATCGGGCAACTCGATATCACGCCTATCGATAGTAATCCCGCCAGTGCGGGCCAGTTCGTCGGCGATGTCCTTGCTGGTGATCGAGCCAAACAGGCGGTTTTGCTCTCCTACCCGGACCTGAAAGGTAAGGGCCACACCGCTCAGGCGAGCGGCGGTGTTTTCGGCGTCCGAGCGCAGCTTTTGCTGGGCGCGCGCGATTTGGCTCCGCCGCGCCTCCAGGGTCTTCAACTCCCCGGCCGTCGCCAGGACCGCCATCTTCTTGGGGAGGAGATAGTTCCGCAGATAACCGGGCGATACATCCGTCGATTCGCCGGCCTTGCCCACATTTGGGACATCCTGCGTTAGCACCACTTTGACCATCGTTCCGTACTCCTCTGCATGTCCTATTGTGAGGGCAACGAGATAGCCCGCATAGCGGCTTATCCCACCCACATGGGCCAAAATGGCCGCAAGGGTAAAGTGTAACACGCGCCGTACTCTTCATCCCGAGCCGCGTTGAACATTGAACCGGGCGACCGCCGCGGCATGCCAGGCTGAGTTGGGCGACCCCACCTCAAGGAGTAGCGCCGTCCCGCCGCTGCTCTCAATCCGTTCGGCCAGTTGTCTATAGGCAAGGCGATTGACTTCCAGGGATGGCAACAACCACACCCCACGCTGGAGTGAGAGGGCTCCCAGCCGCTTGATTCCGCGCCAGACAGCGGCACGGGCGGACGCCTGATCACTCGGCAACCGATAAATGAGCAAGAGCCACAGACCAAACGCCGGCTGAGAGGCCGCGCGCACGGCCACGCTGGGCTCCCCGTTCATCTCTCCGCCATCGCGCGCTATCCGACCAAACTCAAGTTCATTGGATCGGTTACTGTTCACGCCTTGCTATAGGTGATGACTTTCACCGCCGACACGGTGACCATGCCTTCCCGCACCATATCGTCGAGGAGGGGAAGGAAGGCTTGCACCATTTCTTGACTGTCGACCAGTTCGATCACGACCGGCAAGTCGTTGGCAAGACGAAAAACGAGCGGCTCGTGAATGGCGTGGTGCGCCCCGTATCCCATGATCCCGCGAGCAACCGTCGCCCCCGCGATACCGTGCTTCCGTGCTTCCCGTACGATCGCCGCATACAACGATCCCCCATGCCATTGGTCGTGGTCGCCAATATAAATCCGCACGCGCCAGCCGGGGCTCTGGAGCTTCATGCCGCCTATCCCTTACTACGCCGATGCCTCGCGATCCTCTGCCTCAATACTGTCCAAGGCGGTCGTCGTCCCGCCCCCGCGCCGCGAGCCTCGCTCCCCCAGCCGATTGAGAACGGTCATCGCCCAACGTTCAAGTAAAAGGACTAACTGGCGCCCTGCCATCAGACCGACGATCACCGCCGCCACCCCGCCTCCGATGCTGGCGACCAGGTACTGGAAGGCGACGCCGCCCTGCCCATGGGCCACGAGAAGGTCGGCGCCCCAACCGAAGGTACTGAACGTGGTGAAGCCGCCGAGCACCCCAACCGCGATGAAGAGCCGGGTATGCATGCGTAAGAGGCCCGCTTCATCGGCGAGGACATAGACCACCCCGAGCAGGAACGAACCAATCAGATTGGCCAACAGGACGGGCGAAGTCGTGCCCCATGAAGCCAGGCCGGCCAGCAGCAAGGCACGCAGACAGGCGCCTGTCCCGCCGCCAATAAACACGATCAGCACTCGAAGCATCCAAGCTCCTCCATCCACCCTACATCAGGCTTGCCGTGCCCGCGCCGGCCGCTGCCGCGAGCAGGCCAGCGACTACCGTGGCAACCAGGCTGAGGAGAGCGTGCCGCCGGCGCTCGTCGTTAAATAACACCACCCCTTCCAGCGCGAAGGTACTGAAGGTGGTGTAGCCGCCCAGGAAGCCGGTAGCCAGCAAGGCGGTGGGTAGCGCCACATCCTGGTGGGATCGGGCCAACAGGCTCGCCAAGAGGCCGAGGGCAAAGCAGCCCGTGACATTGATCAAGAAGGTGCCAAGCGGGAATTCGCCACCATAGCGGGCACCCACCAGGCGTCCTATTCCATAGCGGCAGGCTGCTCCCGCTCCCCCTCCCAGGAAGGTCGCGCCGAAAATCTGCGCCGTCATGGGACGATACCGGATCGGTAGGTCACGATCCGCACCGGGGAGAGGGTCGCCGTACCATGGGGTACGATCCCATCCAGCAGTGGGAGAAATCGTTGAATGGCGTCGGTCCGGTCCACGAGTTCCACAATCATGGGTAGGTCATCGGACACATCGAGAAGCCGGGCGGTATGGAGGTGCCGGTGCAAGCCAAACCCTTCGATTCCCCGGAACACTACGGCCCCAGCCAGGCCCTCTCTCCGCGCGAGTTCCACGATCTCCGCGTACAGAGGCTTGTGGTCGTGCCGCAGGGCCTCGTGAATGAAAATACGTAGGCGCAGACCCTCGCATCCCACACTCGTCGCCGCCTCCGCGTCGCCGCCGGCACTCATCGGATGCCCGGTTGGCCTGCTACCATGGCGATCGCCCGAAGCCACGAGTCGCTTTCCGTCCCCATGCTCTTGCCGTGGAACCGATAATCAAGCACGCCAGGATCCTTGGCGCTCATTCCCCTCCCTGCCGCGCTCGTGGCGCGGAATCGAAATCGGGCACAAAAAAACTCCTGACTCGACCGTATCGTCGCTCAGGAGCCATCAGCGGTTGTACCGCGGTTTCAACGAGCCACGTTGGCTACGCTGGGGCGGACCTCCATCACCCTATTTGGTACGGTAGCAGATCCAGTCCCTTGGCGCAAGCCCTACTTTCCGGCTGGGCGTAGCTCAAGTTTGTGGTAGGGAAAAAAGGAGAGTACCCTCGGCAGCAGGCACGCCAAAAGTGAAGTAAGCGCGTGCCGGGTGGAGGGTACGTGAAAGAGCTTACCGGAGTGATCAGCGCCGCGCAGGCCGCGGTGGAGAGGGCCTTGAGTCGGGTGAGGAGCCAGTTGTTGCAAGGCGATCTCGGGGACATGGAGCGGGTAGTGCAAGCGGCGTTGCGGCCGGTGGGGGCGGCGATGGTGGAAGCAGCGGTGGCGGTGCGGAGTCAGCGGGAAGGCGATGCGAGCAGCGCGTGCGCGGGGTATGGGCGGCGACGACGGCTGGTGGCCCGCGGACGGCCACGCCATCTCCAAGGATTGGTCGGCGACTACTGCCTGCGGCGGCCCTATTACCACTGTCGGCGCTGCAAGGAGGGGGCGACGCCCTTGGATGCGGTCTTGG
>JANWHO010000323.1 GCA_025450375.1 Chloroflexota bacterium | reverse complement strand
TCGTCGGTTGGGCGCCTGCCCGGTCAGAAACGTGGAGAAGTCGAGAAGCTCTACTACTTCAACCACATGAAGAGGGGATACGGGGCTACTCAAAACCCTCAGGCCACTCCCGCGCCGAGTGCATGACTGTGATTACCTCCACATACTGCCCACGCACCCGATAAGGTACATCGCGAGACTTCGTGATGATCCGATGTCCCTCGGCCATCACGTCCTCATGCGGCGTTACGCGGCCCGCGTCGAGGTCGGCCAGTCCCTCCTGGATATGGGCTATTTGCCAACTCTCCTCATCGAGATACCGTTCCAGGGCCGCCGTGACATGATAGGTGCGCGGGCGGTTCGTCGCCGCCGCTAACTGTTCGAGTTTCTCTCGTGTACGGTCGGGCAAACGCACATGCATTGTTTCGGCCGCCATGTGCCTCTCCTTCATGGTCTTTCACACCACGTGATGGATATACATATCCATAGGTAACCATGATAGTGATGTAAGGTCAAGGGTGTCTCGTGTCTAATGAATCAGACCGCCATGGTACACCAGTTCGTACGCGACCTTGTCGTTGGCTTCGATGCGCTCTCGTCCCTGGAACCAGGTGACGTCGCCCTGGTTGGTATCGACATAGAGGTAGGGCTCGCTCACATGGCGGAAGCCGCCGAGGAACCGGCCCTCGTGGTACATGGCCGAGAGGCTGGCCTTGATCACCCGCCCCGCGTCCACGCCGCTAATCACATCGGGCAGGAGAATGCGGCCGTAATAGCTCATGGCCCAGACCGCTCCTCGATTATGGTACACAACCTCCTGTCCGGCGAAGTCGGTGATGCCAACATAGCTGTCGTGATAGGCCCAGTCTCCGTCGATAAATTGGAAATCATGGGAATCGAGGCGATAGGGAAGGAGCGTGAATCCGTCCCCGCCGTACGTAGTGGCCTTGGCGCGGACCACGAAACTTTCCAACTCGGCCAGATCGAGCGTCTCCATGACCATATCCTCTCTTTGGATCGATGGCGTGGCGGTCCCACGGGCGGAACCGAATCAGTACGCGCGGTTTCCATGCCCCAGGAAGCGCCGCTTTCTCTGCCATGGTAGCGTGCCGGACGAGCGATGGAGATAATCCCGTTCTGGGATCCGGCGAGAAAGGGCAAAGCGGCGGGCGTATACCTATAAGGGCCTTGACAAGTGGGCCATTGTGGTGTGCCCACCATCTGCTAGGATAGGTGTCAGGTGCTCGCATGGGCATAGTGGAAGCGAGATCGAGATGTACGACACACCCCGACCGGTAGCAACGCAGCGTCGGTTCGACCTGCTGTTGCCTAGCACGCAGCGGGCTCTTGGCCGCAATGGGATCTGGGAAGACAAGGATATCGCGGCCTTAAGCGATGGCGATCTGCGCCGTTTGGCCTACATTGGGCCAGTAGGGCGTCAGGACATACGGCGGCTCTTCCCCAACCGCTAGAAGGGCGATGGGCCAGCCGCGCGTGGAGTGCGCCCGTGCTCCAGATTGGTGATTCCTTACTGGACACGGGCGCGTAGCTTCAGCGCGTCCCTCGCGCTCGAAACCAATCACTCCGGCATAAGGCCCTGCCAGCGATGGCCTTGATGGAGCGCGTTAGGCGGCATATTCGGCGGCATCGGCGGCAATCGGCGCCAGGTGAACCACCCCGATCCGGCTGTCCGCCATCCCATAATACACATCCAGGCCGCCATCTCGTTCCTCGATGGCCGTGGGAAATACCACGTTGCTCACGACGCCGATCCGTTCCTCGATCGTCTCCGGCCCAAAGAGCGGAGTCTGGGACCGGGCCAGCACCCGGCGAGGGTCCTCACGATCAAGAAGCAGCACCCCCGCCTGGTAGCATCGTCCCCCATCCGGATTGAGGCGGACCCCGTGATAGAGGGTCAACCAGCCGTTGGGAGTCAGCACGGGCACGGTGCCGCCACCAATCCGGTGCTCCTCCCAGGCGTGCTCTGGGCGAGCGAGCAGATGATGGCCGGTGAAACGGGCCGGCGCGGCATCGTCCAGCCACCCCAGGTCAGCTACCGCGCAGTAAGAGATCCACATACTGGGCCGATCGTCCTCTACCCCGGCGGGTAAGGGCGCCGCAGTACACCGCGCCCCCGGCTCTTGGCATATTTCATAGATGGGCCGGTGCAGCATGGCGAGGGCCAGGGTTCCGTCGGGACCATGCACGAGACCTGGCAGCAGCATGGCATCCTTATTCACGTACTGGCTGAAATCAACGCCCTGCTCGGTGCCAAAGTCGACCAGACCGTGCCGTTTCCAGGCGCGCAAGTCGCGTGACGAGGCCAGGGCGACCCGAGGGCCGGTCGGGCCGAGGGCCGTGTAGGCCATCACGTAGACATCGGCGCAGGCCAGGTAGGTAACCCGAGGATCCTCGCAGCCTCCTTCGCCCACGCGGACGATCTCGTAGGGCGCGGCCGGTTCCAGTGCCGTACCCAGGCGTTCCACCCCACTGGGACGGCCCTGGGCGTCCCGCAGTACGCGGGCCAACCCGATACGCGAGTAGTTACCGGAACCCACGCAGCGGGGGAAAAGATAATAGTGCCCATCCGGACCCGTGATCCCCGCCGGATTGAGCACTCCCTCAACCTCATGGGGATTCCCCGGTTCCGGGGACATGAGCAGCCCGAGCCGTTCCACGGTGAATTCGATTGGTGGTGACATCATCGTCATGAAGTGTTGCTCGGCCCGGTTGGCCGCTCCCCTCGTCTGGACTGTTAGCGGTTCACTACTTTAGTATGAGCGGCGCTTGGTGTCTCTAGGATGAACGTTGACGACAAGCGAAATTAGGGGCGGTGGAGTTGATTAGGAGAAATGTAATCGAGTGGGGATACGCGCCGTCCTCAACACAATAGACGGGCTATCCCTGCCAGCCAATAGCCCATGTGGACCGTGGGGGCGCATTTATGTTTCTTTTTTGCGCTCGCGCCGTTAGAAGGGGTGAGTGCGAGCGCCCACCGCGTACCGCATTACCAGCCTGTCCTGGCCGGGAGGCGTGACATCCTGGAATCCAGCCTGCCGAAAGGTCTCGGGCGACCCCATGTACGTGTACAGGCCGGCAGCTCGGCTCGACCGGATACCCTTCAAGGATCATGGCGTCCTGGGACGGTGAAACTCCAGTGGGGACGGCACGACAGAGGCGCTCTCACTACTACGGATGGAGCTTCTCCTTGGCTACCAGCATGGCGATGAAGGTGTCAATGCGCGCCCTCCGGGTTTCCGGCTTTTTCGCGCTCTCGATCCGGTAGCAGATTGCATAGCGATTCGCCGCGTTGAGCGTGGCGAAGAACTCTTTGGCGATCGGGAATCGATCGAGTTCCGCCTGGAAATCGTCCGGGACCGCCATCATACGCTGTGATGCGTAGGCCGCGTCCCACCGGCCATCCGCCTTCGCCGCGTCAACTTCCCGCAGTCCGCCCGGCATCATCTTGCCTGACTCGATGAGTACGGTCGCGCGCTCCGTATTGACTCTGGACCAGAGACTTTTGGGGCGGCGCGGCGTAAACTTTTGCAGCCAGAACGTGTTGTCATACGACTGCTTCTGCCCATCAATCCAGCCATGACATAGCGCCGAATCAAGGGCGTCGGAATACGAGACCGAGCCGATCCCGACCCCCTTCTTGGCGATCTTGAGCCACACCCCACCCTGTTCCCCGTGGTGCTCGTTGAGCCAATCTTCCCACTCCCGCGGCGAGGCACAGAGCAGCACGGGCAGGTTCGCGAACGTCTCCATGCGCTGGAGGGTAGCACACTCTCGGGGCGGCAGTGCGGATCGGAAAGAACCGCCGTCGGTAGCGGGACGCCGCGTGGTCCCGGCTGCCATGCTACACTCTTCCCAAGGAGGTCTTGTAGTGCGATGCGTCTTGAATTTGAGGTACCCGACCAAGTACTGCACGAGTTGTTGGATCCCGTGCCTATCCCACGGATGGTTCATGTCCGTTACCACATGGCTGCCCCGACCGCGATAGCCGATATCGACGCCGCGGTAGCTGATCAGGTACGGCGCCCGGAAGCGAGCGGCGCCATCAAGCCGGGCCACCGCGTGGCGATTGGGGTGGGCAGCCGGGGAGTGGCGCGGGTGGCCGAGATCACCGCCGCCCTGGTACGAGCGCTCCGCGGCTTAGGGGCGGAGCCGTTCGTCATTCCCACCATGGGCAGCCACGGCGGCGCCACCGCCGAGGGGCAACGGGAAGTGTTGACCCACCTGGGGGTAACCGAGGAGCGGGTCGGCGCGCCTATCCATTCCTCGATGGAGACGGTGGAGATTGGCCGGACCACGGACGGCATTTCCGTGCGTTTGGACCGTCATGCCCTGGGGGCCGACCATATCGTATTCGTGGGCAGAGTGAAGCCGCACACGGCGTTCCGCGGGCCCTACGAGAGCGGACTGGCCAAGATGATCGCGATCGGCCTGGGCAAGCAATCGGGCGCCGCCGCCTGCCATGCCGCCGGTTTCGGGGACATGGGACGCCGGGTGCCGTTGATCGCGGAAGTCGCCCTGGCCCACGCGCCGATCCTCTTCGGCCTGGCGGTGCTGGAGAACGCCTATGACCAGCCCTACAAGATTCTTGCCGTCCCAGGAGATCGCATCCTGGCTGATGAGCCCGCCCTTCTGCTCGAGGCGAAGGCGGCGATGCCCAGCCTTCCCTTTGGCGAACTGGATGTTCTGGTGATCGACGAGTTGGGGAAGAACATCAGCGGTGACGGGGCCGATCCCAATATCACGGGCCGCTACGCTACCCCATTTGCCGCCGGGGGGCCCGTGGTGAATAAACAGGTGGTGCTTGACCTCACCGAGGCAACCGACGGGAACGCCAACGGCCTGGGAACCGCCGACTTTACCACGGTACGCGCCGCTCGGAAGGTCGATTGGGCTCGGACCTATCCCAACGCGCTCACCTCCACGGTCGCCCAGCCCGTGGCCTTGCCGATGGTCCTCCCGTCGGATCGGCTGGCTCTGGCCGCCGCGCTGCTCACCTGCAACGCGGTGGGCCGCCCGCCTCGCCTGCTCCGCATCGCCAATACCCTGCACCTCGGTGAGCTACTCCTCTCCCAGTCGTTGCTGGATGACGCTCGCGCCGATGGCCGTTTGGAACTGCTGGACGAGCCTGCCGCGCCGCCATTCGACGAGGAGGGGAACCTGCGGGACCTCGCGACCCTGGCGCCCGCGCATGGGTGATGCTTGACCATGCCGGCTCTCTCCAACCTGAACCTATATCGAGAGGATCGTGAATAATGCCCGAGTCGCCGTTCGTGGCCTACCTTGCACCCCGACTGCCGGAACTGCTGGCCGAACTGGCCGGCCTCTCCGCCATGGATTGCGGAACCTACGATAAGGCAGGTGTGGACGCGGTGGGCCGCCTGATCCGGGCGAAGGCCGAGGCTCGCGGCGCAGCGGTTGAAACCTCTGAGGGCGGGGAACTGGGCGACTCGCTGGTCGCCACCTGGCGCGGGACTGGCACGGCGCGCGTCCTCCTGGTGGGGCACCTGGACACCGTGTATCCGCGAGACTGGCCCGCGGGACATCCCTTCACTCTCGAAGGGGATCGGGCACACGGACCCGGCACCGCCGATATGAAGGGCGGGTTGCTGACGGGGCTGTATGCGCTGGACGCTCTACGGGCCGCCGGGTTCGCCAACTTCGCCGAAATTGCCTTTGTGTTCAACAGCGACGAGGAAATCGGCTCCCCCAGTTCCACCGCGCTTATTCGGCGGAACGCCGAGGGGCGGGACGCCGTGTTGGTTCTGGAGCCTGGGCGGGCCAACGGCAATATCGTCTCGGCCCGGAAGGGGATGGGCACCTTCGAGTTAAAAGTATCCGGACAGGCGGCGCACGCGGGAGTGGATCCGGAGAAGGGCCGCAGCGCCATCCTGGAATTGGCCCACCAGACCATGGCCTTGCATGCCCTGAGCAACCTGCCGGCCGGAATCACGGTCAATGTGGGGGTGGTCAACGGCGGCACGCGCGGTAACGTGGTGGCCGCCGAGGCCGTAGCCAAGATCGATCTGCGGGCCCGCACCAGGGAGGATCTGGAGACAATCATCGCCGCCATGCACAGGTTGGCGGCGACCGTGACCGTACCGGGGACGGCCGCCTCGTTGTCCGGGACGATCGGCCACCAACCGATGGCCCGCACCGAAGCGATCGCCCATTTAGTGGCCCTGTGCCAGGAGTCGGCGCGTGCGGCGGGCTTCGCGGTCGAGGAGACCGCAACGGGAGGCGGCTCCGATGGGAATACCACGGCAGCCATGGGCGTCCCCACCCTGGACGGACTGGGTCCGGTGGGAGGGGGGGCGCACAGTCCCGGCGAGTATCTTGAAATCTCGTCCCTCATGCCCCGCGCGGCCATGCTGGCCGGGTTGATCGAGCGGGTATGCACGGAAAAGGGCGGCGCCGGCTGAGGCGGTGAGCATCGGACGGATCGGACCGATCCGTCCGATCCGGACATAGGCGAAGAATGCCGTCCGGCATCATGGTACACTGGGGATGGCGCGACAGGAGACCAGGCGCGGGAGCAGCGACATGGCGGTAGATCTCCGGACCCGGAACCCCCACCGGTGGGAAGTCAGCACCTATGTTCCCAACGAAAGGGAGACCCAGATCTTGGGGGGCAACGAGGCACACTGCGATGCCGGCATCACCTTCAGCCGCGCGCTCCGCACCCATGCCACGCGCGAGGGGATGGTCTGGGTGGTCCGCTTCGAGTCCGAGTTGCGGTATCGGCGGACCGATGGGACGACCGGGGTGTTCTACCCAGACATGCTGATGGCGTCGGATCTCCGCCTCGATCCTCATGGGCACTATGACGTGGAGACGGTCGGGCGCCCGCCGGCGTTCGTGCTGGAGATCCTTTCCAAGAAGACGGCCCGGAAGGACGTGGGGGTCAAGCTGCTTGCTTATGGCGAGTTGGGGGTGGAGGAGTACCTGACCTTCGACCCACGGCCGGGGAAGCACTGCGAGTTGCATGGCTATCGGCTGGCGGGCCGGCGTTACCGGGAAATTCCCCCCGACCCCGAGGGCGGCGTCTGGCCGAACACGATCGGCTTGCGGGTGGCGGCGGACGCGGCGCCCCGGCCCTTCACCGGGCCGCGGCTTCGGTTGAGCACGCGCGAGGGCCGACGCCTCCTGTACCTGGACGAGGAGGCCGAGGCCCTCTATGCCGCCGAGGACGCGCGTCAGGCCGCCGAGGGAGCGAAAGAGTTGGCTGACCGGTCGCGACGTCTGGCCGAACGAGCCCTGGAGGCCGAGAGGCAGGCACGAGAAGCCGCCGTGCGGGAGCGTGAGGCGGAAAGGCAGGCACGGGAAAGCGCCGAGCAAGCGTATGCCGCCGAGATTGCCCGCCTCCGGGTCCTGCTAGAGCCTCCACGCGATCCTGACGACTCTCGGGAGGCAGGCACCTAGCCCTTTCGGCGAACCAAAAGCCTTGCTGGTATGATGGGTCTGTCACGCTCCCCGAAGCTAATGGAAGAGAGAGCACCGTGAGAATCGCCGAGACGAATTGGATGCAACTGGCGGATTACCTGACCCGCGATGACCGGGCCGTCGTGCCGTTGGGGAGCACGGAGCAGCACGCCTATCTCAGCCTGGCGACCGACGCCATTCTGGCTGAGCGGGTAGCGACGGAGGCGGCGGAGCCGCTTGGCGTCCCGGTTTTTCCCGTGCTTGCCTACGGGATCACCCCCTATTTCCTCGCCTTCCCCGGCAGTATCAGTCTGCGCGTTTCCACCTACATCTCCGTGGTGCGCGACGTGCTGGACGCCCTGGCGGGCCAGGGCTTCCGCCGCGTGCTGCTGGTGAACGGACACGGCGGCAATAATCTCGCCGGTTCCTTCGCCGCCGAGTGGATGGCCGATCATCCCAAGATGACGGTTAGTTTGCACAATTGGTGGAATGCGCCTCGCACCTGGCAAGCGGTGCAGGAGATCGACCCGGTGGCCTCCCACGGCTCCTGGATGGAGAATTTTCCGTGGAACCGAGTCGCCCCCGCCCCCTCCGGCGAGAAGCCGATGGCCGATCTGGACCAGCTTCGCCGCCTTCCGCCCGCCGCGATCCGCGATCTGATTGGCGACGGCAACTATGGCGGGGACTACGAGAAGGCGGACGCGCTGATGCTGGCGCTCTGGCAAACGGCGGTGGCGGAAACCCGCGACGTGATCGCCGGACTCTGACCCATGGAAGGCACACCGGAAGCATACATCGATGGGCGGCGCGAGGACATTCTGTCCCAGCTTCTCGATTTTCTCCGCATCCCCAGCGTCAGTACGGATCCCGAGCACGGCGCCGACATCAGGGCCACCGCTGGTTGGGTTGCCGATCGCCTGCGCGAGGCCGGTCCATTGGCGGTCGAACTCCTGGAGACCGGCGGCCATCCCGTCGTCTATGCCGAGTGGCTGGGCGTCCCCGGCCGTCCCACCGTGCTGGTCTACGGCCATTACGACGTGCAGCCGGCCGACCCACTCGGCGAGTGGCGGTCGCCGCCGTTCTCCCCAGAAATCCGCGATGAGCGAATCTATGCTCGTGGGGTGAGCGACGACAAGGGACCGATGTTCATTCCGATCAAAACCGCCGAGGCGTTCTTCGCCACCGGCGGCCGCCTCCCGATCAACGTCAAGTTTCTCCTGGAAGGCGAGGAAGAAATCGGCAGTCCGCATCTGGCCGAGTTCGTGGCGCGCCATGCCGGCAAGCTCAACGCCGATTACGCGCTGAGCGCCGATGGGGCCATGTGGCGCCCCACCGAGCCCTCGCTCACGATCGGCAGCCGGGGACTGGTGGCGCTTGACCTGGAGGTGCGCGGCCCCCGCACCGACCTCCATTCCGGCCGCCATGGCGGCGCGATACAGAATCCGCTGCATGCCCTGGCCGCGTTGGTGGCCGGTCTGCACCGCCATGATGGCACGGTGGCCGTGGACGGTTTCTACGAGGGGGTGGAGGAACCAAGCGACGCCGACCGTCGGGGGATGGCCGCGCTGGGCTTCGACGAAGCTGGCTACCGTGAGGCGGTAGGTGTCCCCGATTTGTATGGCGAGTCCGGCTACTCGACCCTTGAGCGCCAGTGGTATCGCCCGACCCTGGAGGTGAATGGCCTGTATGGCGGCTACCAGGGATCGGGTTCCAAGACGGTCGTCCCCTCGGTGGCCCACGCCAAGATCACCTGCCGCCTTGTCCCTGGCCAGGTACCGGGTGAGGTGCTCCGCCGGGTGATCGATCATCTGGAAACCCATACTCCGCCGGGCGTGACCGTACAGGTTACCCCGCACGCTGGAGGCGCGCCCGCGTACCGCATAGACGCCGCGCACCCCGCGCTCCGCATAGCCCAACAGGTGCTCCGGCGCCGATACGGCCAGGAGCCCGCCGTGGTCCTGATGGGCGGCACGCTCCCGATCAGCGATATCTTTCGGCGGGTGCTGGGGATCGACACCATCTACTTTTCATTTTCGACTGCTGACGAGGACTTCCATGCCCCAAACGAGTTCTTCCGCCTCTCGCGCCTCTGGGACGGGATCGCGGCGTGGACTGATTTCTGGCGTACAGCGGGTAAGTAAACAACTATGCGAGGAGGCGGGAAGCGCATGAATCTGACCATCGTGGGCGCGGGGGCGATCGGCGGCACGGTTGGGGCCTATCTCACGCGCTCGGGCCAACCGGTACTCCTGGTCGACCAGGACCTGGCCCACGTCGCGGCGATGCGCGAGCGCGGCTTGACCATCCGCGGGTTCGCCGAGACCTTCACCGTACCCGTGGAGGCGACTACCCCCCAGGCTCTCACCGGGTCACTGGATACCGTACTATTGGCGGTCAAAGCCCAGCATACGGTGCCTGCCGTGACCGGAATCGCGCATCTTCTCACCCCATCGTCGGTAGTCGTCTCGCTGCAAAATGGCCTCTGCGAACGGTTCATCGCCGAGATCGTGGGAGCGAACCGGACGGTCGGAGCCTTCGTCAACTTCTCGGCCGATTACCTGGAGCCGGGGGTGATCGCCTACGGCGGCCCGGGCAGCCTCTACCTGGGCGAGTTGGGAGGCGAGGAGACCGAGAGGACGCGGGCGTTGCGGCAGATCCTATCGGTCTGGGGAGAGGTCAAGATCACTCCCAATATCTGGGGATTCCTATGGGGCAAGGAGGCGTACGGCAACATGCTGTTCGCCACCGCCCTGGCGGACGAGACCATGGCGGACGTGCTGGACCGTTACCGCCCGCTGATGGTGGAGCTGGGGAGCGAGATCCTGGCGGTGGCCTCGCGCGAGGGAGTGACGGTCGAGCCGTTCGATAACGTGGAGCCGTCCCTTTTCTACCCGCGGGAGAACCGGCGAGACACGGCCATAGCCCGTTCATTCGACGATTTGATCGCCCGGCGACGGCGTGACCTCAAAACCAAAAGCGGGATCTGGCGGGATCTGGCGGTGCGCCGGCGCAAGACGGAAGTGGACGACCAACTTGGCCTGATTGTCTCTATCGGGGCCGGCCATGGAATAGCCATGCCGCTCACCACGCGACTGGTGGCCATGATCCACGAGCTGGAGGAGGGGCGCCGGGTTATGTCGTGGGACAACCTGGAGGAATTGGACGCCCTGCGGCGGGCCACCTACGGCGAGGCGGCGTGGTAGGGGCACCCCAGGTGGGTGCCCGCGTGCGGATCGCCAAGGGCCCCCACCAGGGCAATCACACCAACAAATTATGCCAGGGAAGACAGCGGAGCCGTCCGTGGTCCTCTCTTCGGGG
>JANWHO010000322.1 GCA_025450375.1 Chloroflexota bacterium | reverse complement strand
GTGGCGCCAACCTTCGCGGCGGAGCCGATGTACGGGACCAATCCGCTCGCCATCGCCATGCCCACCGGCGGACCCTGCCCGTTTGTCCTCGATATGGCCACCAGCACCGCCGCGCGGGGCCGAATCGAGCAGATGCAACGGGAAGGAAAGCCCATTCCCTCCGGTTGGGGGATCGATCCGGAGGGCGCGATCACGACGGACGCGGATACCTTGATTGCCGGCCTGATCGCACGGCGCGGACATGCGCTCTTGCCGGTAGGGGGAGCGGGCGAGACCTTGGGCGGCCACAAGGGCTATGGAGTGGGCCTCCTGGCGGATCTCCTCTGCGGGCCATTGGCCGGCGCCGCCTGGGGTCGCCATGTGTACGGGTCATCCGGGGCCAATCTCGGGCACTGCTTCCTGGCCATGCGGGTCGACTGCTTCCGACCCTGGGAAGAGTTTATCGCGGACAGCGAGCAACTGCTGCAAGAAATCCGTTCCGCCAAAAAGGTACCGGGCCGGGAGCGTATCTATATCCCCGGCGAGAAGGAAGCCGAGGAGACCCAGCGGCGCCAACGGGACGGGATTCCCTTGTTGCCGGTCGTCCTCGCCGATCTGGCGCGGCTAGCGGACGAGGCTGGAGTGCCGTTCAAACTGGCCTAAAACCTCAGCATTTCCCAGGAGTATTTACTGCACTTCATATTTATTTACTCATGGTTAATTTTGTGCTATAGTAGGGAGGTTCGTTTGCGCTCTTGGCGACTCGATGAGGGAGAGGGGCCGCGCGCCTATGTCATCCGTAGCCTGGTTAGCCGCCTTACTGGCCATCGCGTCGACCTTCAGCTTTCTCTCCGGCATCAACGACGCGGGCAATATGATGGCCTCCATGCTGGGCGCCCGCGCCATGCGGCCGCTCCACGGATTACTGCTGATCGTCCTGATGGAGATGCTGGGACCGCTCATCTTTGGCACCGCGGTAGCGGCGACGATCGGCAAGGGCCTGATTGCGCAGCCGGCCATTACCCCATCGGTCATCGTCTGCGCGGCGACGGCCGCGACCCTGTGGACTCTGATCACGATTACCTTTGCCTTGCCTGGCAGCATGTCGCACGCGCTCCTGGGCGGTCTCGTGGGCGCCGTCATGATCAGCTTCGGCCCCGGCTACGTCGAATGGGGTGGAGTGGCCCGCGTGCTATTGCTCTTGTTTATCGCTCCTCCGGCTGGCTTCCTGCTCGCTCAAGGGGTGGCCCGGCTGATCTACGCCTGCGCGCGCGGCGCCGCGCCGCGGATCGAGACTGCCTTTCGCCGCACGCAGTTTGTCACCTCCGCCGTGATGATCATGGCGCACGGCGCCAATGACGCGCAAAAGACCATGGGGATTATCGCGATGGGCATGCTGGCCCTGGGCTATACGGCCCACTTTACCGTGCCGCTGTGGAGCGTTGTCCTCAGCGCGCTCAGCCTCTCCCTCGGCATGGCGACCGGAGGCTGGCGGATCGCGCGCGCGGTCGGCTTCAAGGCAGTGCGGCTGCGTCCCACGGGGGCGCTGGCCGCGCAAGTGGCCACGATGAGCGTGATCCTGACTGGCGTGGAGATCGGCACCCCGCTCACCACGACGCAGGTTCTCACGTCGGGCATCCTGGGGGCGGGCAGCGTGCCAGGCTTGTCGCGGGTGCGGTGGGCCTTGGTCCGCCAGCTCCTGGCCGCCTGGATCATGACCCTGCCCTGCGCGACGATTCTCGGCGCATTGCTGGCCTGGCTGGCCCGACCCCTGGGCGTGGGCTAGTTCTATGTTTGTTGCTCCGCGCCGACGCCCACTTCGTCACATTCTGCTGCCGCGTGACAAGAACTTCATGGGGTACCTGGTCAAGCAGGCAAAGTTAGTCCATGAGGGACTGGCCGTGCTGGCTGAGTTCATGGAGAGCGGCGATCCGCTGCTTATCGACACGCTCCGAGCGGTCGAGCGCGAGGGCGACGCGACCAGACGCACACTGATCGAAGAGTTGAACGGCACCTTCGTCACCCCGATTGACCGCGAGGATCTCTATGCGCTCTCGCGGGTCATGGACGACCTCCTGGATCATGGGTATCGGACGATCAAGGAGATGGCTGCCTACAAATTGGCGCCCAATGCTTACCTGGGCCGCATGGTAGCGCTACTCCAGGAGTTGTCGGCGGAGCTGGAGACCGCGGTGGCGCGGATGATCAGCCACCCATCGATCGCGAGCGAACACGCGGTGCGCGCCAAGAGGCTGGAGAATCGCATGGGCGATCTCTACCACGATGCGGTCGTGGACCTGCTGGAGTCCGACGACATCAAGTACATCATCAAGCTGCGCGAAGTTTATCGTCACCTCGGGAACTCGGCCGATTGCGGGGACCGAGCGGCCGATCTACTGCTCGATATCGTGATCAAACGGTCATGAACCGCCGCGGCGAATACCGGAACGCCACACGCCACATCGCACTAAGAAGGTATTGACAGCGCGGCACAACAGGACTACCATAGGCTGAACCCAGCGAGCGGAACGTACACCTGCTACATTGTCACAACTATTAATTGAGATAATTTGCTCGCGGGAAGAGGGAGGCGGCTATGGGCGCCAAGCATATTCGGTACATGGGTAGCGTCGTTGCGACCGCGGTTCTGCTCGCGGGCGCGTTCGTACCGGCGAGGGCGGCAACCGTTCAGGAACCGTTGGCAAGCGGCGGCACTCTCACCTTGTATTCGGCCCAGGGCTACGACAGCACCATGGCCAAGGCGTTTCAGAAGCTGACTGGGATCCAGGTGAAGCTCACTGACGACGCCACCGGCAACCTTCTGGCCAAGATCGCGGCCGAACGGAACAATCCTCAGTGGGACGTGGTGTGGTTCGACGGCGACGCGGCCATGCAGGGACTCAATGGGCAAGGGCAGCTTCTCCGCTGGACGCCGGCGAATATCAAGAACTACAACGCGCTGGGCCGCTCACTCATCCCCTCGGACCATGCCTTCTATCCCACGGCCGTCACGGCGGCCGGGGCGCTCGTCTACAATACCAAGAAGCTGAGCCCGGCCCAGGCGCCAAAAGACTGGAATGACCTCCTCAAGCCCCAATTCAAGAACCAGGTGGCCGCCATCAATCCGGCGTACTCCGGCCCTGCCTTTTCCTTGATCGCGGGCATGCTGCAGCGGAAGGGCGGCATAGCCCAGGGCGAGTCCTTTTTCAAGGCCCTCAAGGGCAACGGGATGAAAGTCTTCCAGACCAGTGACTCGGTGATGAACGCGGTCCAGACTGGCGCCCGCCTGGTGGGCTTTGCGCAGGACTCCGGCTACTACGGCGCCAAGGCGACGGGCGCTCCCCTGGGCATCGTCTATCCGTCCAGCGGCGTGACCCTCCTCCCGGGCGTCGTGGCGATCGACGCCAAATCGAAGCATCTGGCGGCCGCCGAGGCATTTGTCAATTATGTCCTCTCGCGGGCCGGTCAGAACGTGATGATTCACGATCCCAACGATCCCGATGCCAACGTGGTCCCCGTGATCACGGGGATCAGCGCCCTACCCGGCCGGCAGGTCTCCGGTATTAAGTGGCAACGGCTCGACTATAAATGGGCGGCGGCCAACGAAAACGCGATCAAGTTGTGGTACCACAACTCTATCGTGCAATAATATGACCGCGACGCGCCTCGACGTCGGCGGCGATGGGGTGCTGCAGGCGCCGCGACCGGCGCTCGAGGCAACAGCGGGCGGGACTTCGGTTCCCGCCCGCTTCCGTCGCCGTGCCTTTAGCCTGGCCTTCGCGGCGGTGGCGACCCTCTCGCTGCTGGTACTCGTCCTCTACCCGCTGATCACCATCCTGATTCAGAGCGTGCTCCCGGACGTCTTTTCCGTCCCGGCCAGCCTGGCTCCCTCGGTGTCGTCGTTCTCACGGGTCTTTTCCACGCCCGAGGTCTATGGGTCGATGCTGAATACGGCCTGGCTGGGGGTGGCCGTGGCGGTGCTCGGCACGCTGGTTGGGGCCGTGGTCGCCATCCTCGTCCGCAATACCGACCTCCCCGGGCGACGCATCTTCGACGGGCTCGTGTGGATTACCCTGTTTACTCCCAGCTATCTGGTGGCCCTGGCCTGGGAATTGCTCTTTTCCCGTGGGGGCTTCATCGACAACACGATTGCCCCGCTGCCCGATGTGGTCGTCAACACGATCTTCTCGTCGGTGGGCCTGGCCGCGATCCTCACCCTCCGTCTGTTCCCGTTCTCCTATATCGCGGTCAGCGCCGCCTTGCGCGGCCTGGGCTCGGAATACGAGGATGCCGCGCGGATGGTGGGAGCCTCGCCGCTCCGCTGTTGGCTGCGCATCAATGGGCCGCTGTTGGCGCCGGCCCTCTTTGCCGGCGGCCTGATCATTTTCGCCGAGGCGATCTCCGACTACGGGACGGCGGCCACGATCGCCCAGCAGGCCGGCTTTAATCTGGTGACCTACGAGCTCTACGCCGCCATGAACAATGCCCCGGTCGATTTCGCGCTCACCGCTGCCCTGGCCCTCATCCTCATCGCGGCCATCGCGGTCGCCCTGATGCTCCAGTCGCGTCTGCTCCGCGCCCGGTCGTACCAGGTGATCACGGGGCGGACACGGCCATCGCGCCGCTTGCCGTTGCGCGCCTGGCGCCTCCCATTGACCCTGCTCATGAGCCTGCTCTTTGTCGCGGCCCTGCTGCTTCCCCTGGCGGCCACCCTGGCGATGTCGTTCATGCGGAATCTGGGTGACGGCCTGGTGGCGAGCAATTTTACCCTGGCAAACTATCAGGCCGCGCTGGACGCGGGCGGGGAAGCCCTGCCGGCGATCGAGCGCAGCGCGATGCTCGCGGTGGGAGCCGCGACGCTCGCGGCCTTACTCGGCGCGGCGGTCGCCTTCGTAGTCGAGCGTACCCGCGTGCCGGGACGGGCGTTCCTCCGGCTGCTGACCGTGGTGACCCTGGCCATCCCTGGGATCGTGCTGGCGGTTGGCTACATTTTCGCCTGGAACCAGCCCTGGATGCAGAACGTTTTCGGCGGTACCCCGTACGGCACCCTGGGACTCTTGCTGGTAGCCTACGTCGCCGAGGCGCTCCCCTTCAGCGCCCGTCTGGCGGGCGGAGCCCTGGCGCAGGTGGGCGACCATCTGCTCGAAGCGGGACGGATGGCCGGCGCGACCACGGCCCAACTCTTCCGCCATATTGTCCTGCCGGTGGTCGCCACGGCCTTGCTCTCTACCTGGATGCTCAACTTCACGGGGACACTCTTCGAGTTGCCGGCCTCGGAGTTGCTGCAACCAGCGGGCGAGCCGCCCTTATCGGTGCAGATCATTAACCAATACAGTCACTATCGGCAGGGGCCCGGCACGGCTATGACCATTGTGGCGATTGCGCTCGTGGCCCTGGCCGCCCTGCTTATTGCCGGCGCCACGCGTGCCTTGCGCGCGCGGGGAGGGAGGGCACATGCCCGTCGAAGTTTCTAACCTGGTCAAGCGGTTCGGCACAACCCTGGCCGTCTCGGACGTCAGTTTCTCGCTGGCCGATGGGCAATTGATGGCCCTGCTTGGCCCCTCGGGGAGCGGGAAGACGACCGTGTTGCGCATGTTGGCCGGACTGGAACGACCCGACGCCGGCACCATCGCGATCCATGGCAATGTCGTCTTCGACAAACGCCACGACGTGGCGGCGGAAAACCGCGATATCGGTATGGTATTCCAGGACTATGCCCTCTGGCCGCACATGACCGTGGCCCAGAACATTTCTTTCGGGTTGCGGCTGCGCCGCCTCTCACACCAGGCAACCGCCGCCCGCGTGTCCGAGATGCTGGCCCTGGTACACCTCGATGGCCTGGACCATCGCTATCCCGATCAACTCTCGGGCGGGCAGCAACAGCGCGTCGCCATCGCAAGGGCGCTGGCGTCACGGCCACGTCTGCTGCTGCTCGACGAGCCGCTCTCCAACCTGGACGCGGCCCTGCGCGAGGAGATGCGCATCGAGATGGTGCGCCTGCTGAAAGCACAGGGCATAACGACTATCTACGTCACGCACGACCGCATCGAGGCATTGGCGATGTCCGACACGATCGTGGTCATGCGCGACGGGCGCGTGGCGCAGATCGGCACCCCTGAGGATCTGTACGCGCGGCCGTCAAGCGCCTTCATCGCGGGCTTTTTGGGGGCGGCCAACTTCGTGGCGGGCGACGTACGGGTCGGCCAGGACGGGTTGCCGGCGGTCCATCATGGGGACTGGTGTCTGAGGGGGGTCGCGCATCCGCAACTGGCTGACCGGGGCATGGTCCTCCTGCGCCCCGAGGATGGCGCCCTTTTCGCGGGGCCCGAATCCGGTGAGGGGGGCAATCAACTGGCGGGCAACGTGGTGCACAGTGAATACCTGGGCGGGCGCTGGCGGCATGTGGTCGAGGTGACGGCCGAGATCAGCCTGAACGTGCTCACCGCCCAGCGGGCGCCTGCCACCCGAGTCTGGGTCCACTTCCCAGTCGATCGCTGCTTGCTGCTGCCGGAGAGTGCCTGAGTCGGCGAACATAGTGCGCGAGCCAGGGGCGCGGGTCTCCAGGCCCGCGCCCCTGGCTCGCCTGCGTAGGATGATGATTGCATCGCCGTCGATTCCGGTCGCGGTGACTCTATCCGCTGGCCGCTACCGGGGACGCAGCCGTGTCGGCCACGCAGGCATGGCGAATGGCCAGTATGATCAGCAGCCAGCCGTCATGCGTCCGGGGCTGCCGGCCATCTATGTGGATACCAGCCAGCATCTCGGTCGTCCGCGCGTCCAGGCCGAGATCCCCGGCCAGGGCCGCCAGCACCGGAGGGATCGTGGGCGGTAGGGCCACGGCCACCGGTTCGCCGAACAGCTCGGCCGACGTGAGGCCAAGCGCCACGGCCAGGGCATGTACCACGTCCAGGGACGGACG
>JANWHO010000321.1 GCA_025450375.1 Chloroflexota bacterium | reverse complement strand
GGCTGTTCCAGAAGCTCGCCAGCCGCGGGCTTTCGGCGGCGATGGCGGGCGAGTTCCTGGCTGACAAGTTGCCGTTTATCCCCAGCCGGCTCAATCGCGGCCTTTTAGCGGGTCGGGCTCTCAGTGGTGGGATAGCGGGAATCGCGAGCTTTCGCCTGGCGGAGAAGCCCGGGTGGGCCGGTTGGGGGACCGGCGCGGCCGGCGCGCTGGTTGGTTCGTTCGCGGGGGGCCACGGCCGTGCCTGGGTGGTGAAGCGCACGGGCCTTCCGGATCCGGTGGTCGCGGTCGGCGAGGATCTGCTGGCGGTAACGGCGGGGCGCGCGGTCATTCGCCGTCCCTGGCTCGGTATAGTCCTGTGCGTCCTGGCCCTGGCGGTGATCTCGCGACTGCCGACAACCGCGGGATCCGACCAGAGTGACTGAGCCGAAAGTGAGTAGATTGTCCCGAGAATTGGCGCCTGAGTCCTGCCCCCGGTTGTATACTCGCAGCACTATGAGTGGACATTGACGATTCATCATCGAGCGAAGGAACAGCCGGCGGTCGTGGGGTTCGAGGCCGGCGGATCCACGGGTATCGACCGAGCCTGCCACGCGCTACTTCGGGAGGTACACGCACGGCAGGGCCCGCGCTCCAACAGCGCGCGGGCCCGTGAAACCGATCTGCGGGCCCTGGTTACGTGGCTCCGCGACCAAGGTGTCACGGAGCCTGTCGGCCTGAATCGGGCCGTCTTGCGCGCCTGGTTGGCGCATCTGCACGGCGAAGGGTACGCCAGATCGTCGATGGCAAGAATGCTGTCCAGCGCTCGTAGCCTTCTCCGGCATCTTGAGCGATCTGGGTTGGAGATCGATCCCGGCGCCCTCCGGCTGAGGGCCGGACGCGCGCCCCATCAGTTGCCGGCCATCCTGACCGAAAACCAGGCGGGAAATCTCCTGCGGAAAGGAACCTCCCCACGGAACTTGAAGCAGATCGAGCGGCTCCTGGCTCTCCGAGACCAGGCGGCATTGGAGTTGCTCTATGGGGCCGGTTTGCGGGCCGCCGAACTGGTATCGCTCAGGATTACCGACCTCGCCCTTGATGAGCGGCAGGCGATTGTCCGTGGGAAGGGTGACAAGGAGCGGCGAATCCTGTTCGGAGAGCCCGCGGCGGCGGCCGTGGCCCTCTACTTGAACGAAGGCCGAATTCCATTGATGGCAGGCAAGGCTCCGCACGACATCCTGTTGGTCAATTGGCGCGGTGGTCCCTTGAGTGTTCGGTCGGTCGGGCTCATCGTCGAGAGCCGCGCCCTACAGGTGGGTCTAGCTGACAAGGCCCATCCGCACGCTCTGCGGCACTCCTTCGCCACCCATTTGTTGAATGGAGGCGCGGATCTCCGTACGGTGCAGCAACTGCTCGGACACGCGAGCTTGGCGACCACACAGCGGTATTTGCATGTGGCGGATCCCCGCCTCCGCGATGTGTATCACCGTTGCCACCCAAGGGCCTGAGTTCTGGTAGACTGAGAAGCCGCGTGTTATGTTTAGCGGATAACTCGGCGAAACGGGCTGGAATGGATGAGGGCGGCACATATGGAGCGGATACGGAGCACCACCATCGTCGCGGTGGCGCGGGACGGCAAGGTGGCGATGGCGGGTGATGGCCAGGTGACCCAGGGCGAGGTCGTGATGAAGCATACGGCGCGGAAAATCTACCGCATGTACAATAATCGTATACTGGTGGGTTTTGCGGGCTCCGCGGCCGATGGGATCACGCTGCTGGAGCGTCTGGAGAACCAACTGGAGCAGAATGGCGGCAATCTGCGGCGGGCGGCGACAAATCTTGCCAAGGATTGGCGCTCCGACAAGTATTTGAGGCGGCTGGAGGCGGAAGTAGTGGCCGCGTCGGAAGACGAGTTGCTGGTCGTATCCGGGAACGGCGACGTGATTCAACCCGATAGGCACCTGATTGCGATTGGCTCTGGTGGGCCGTACGCGCTCGCGGCGGCCCGGGCGCTTCTCGACCACTCGGCGCTGGACGCCCGGGCAATCGCCGAGGCCGCAATGAAAATCGCGTCTTCGATCTGCATCTATACCAACGACCAGATCATCGTGGAAACGATCCCTGGTGAGCCGTCACCGGCGTAGTGTGCTTGCGCCTCGATGGCAAGGCATGTGCGACACCGTTGAACGTTTTTGAGAAGGTACTACCCATGGACGAGAAGAAGCTCGAGTCGTTGACGCCCCGGCAGGCGGTTGTGGAACTCGATAAGTACATCGTGGGCCAACCTAAAGCTAAGCGTGCGCTTGCGGTCGCGCTGCGGAACCGATACCGCCGCCAACTCGTCCCCAAGGATTTTCGCGACGAGATCACTCCCAAGAACATCCTGATGATTGGACCCACCGGGGTGGGGAAGACCGAGTTGGCCCGCAGATTGGCCAAGCTGGCCGATGTGCCGTTTATCAAGGTCGAGGCGACCAAGTTTACCGAGGTGGGGTATGTGGGACGCGACGTGGAGTCGATTGTCCGCGACCTGATCGATACCGCCGTGAACATGGTACAGGAGGCCCGCCAGCAGGAAGTGCGTTCGCAGGCGGAGGGGCTCGCCACCGAGAAGCTCATCACCTATCTGGTCACCTCGCTCGATGGGTCCGCCGCCGAAGGAAACCAGAACGGGGCGGACGAGAATCGCCGGGAACCCCGGCCAGTCGTGGACGCCAAAGTAGACGGAAAAGCCGACGTAAAGAAGGTGGTCGTCGATTCGGCAAAACTAAAGCGCCGGCGCAAGGCGGTGGCGAAAATGTTGGCCGAGCAAAAGCTGGAGGAGCATATTGTCGAGATCGAACTGGAACCCGAGGATGGCGCCTGGCCGGCCATGGAGTTCAGCGCCGGGATGTCCAGCGACGACATGAGCGAGGCATTCCAGGATTTCGTCACCCATATGCACAGCCAGCGGAAGCGTTCGCGCCAACTTCCGGTCAAGGAAGCGCGCCGGCTCCTGATTCAGGAGGAGTCCAACCGGTTGGTCGATTGGGACCAGGTCGTGGACACGGCGATAGAGAAAGTCGAACAAGGGGCGATCGTCTTCATCGACGAGATCGACAAGATTGTCAGCCGGGGCAACGAGATCGGCCCCGACGTTTCGGGCGAGGGCGTGCAGCGGGATTTATTGCCGATCGTCGAAGGCTCGTCGGTCAGCACCCGGTATGGTCCGGTCAAAACCGACCATGTCCTCTTCGTGGGGGCCGGAGCCTTTGGTCGGGTCAAGCCTTCCGACCTCATTCCCGAGCTCCAGGGCCGTTTCCCGATCAGGGTCGAGTTGGACACTCTCACCTATGACGACTTCGTGACCATCCTGACCCAGCCGAATAATGCCCTAACCAAGCAATATCAAGCCCTGCTCAAAATGGAGAACGTGGATCTGGAGTTCTCGGAGGACGGGCTCAAGGAAATGGCGCGGGTCGCCTGGGAGATGAACGAGCGGATGGAGAACATCGGCGCTCGGCGGCTCCATACGATCGTGGAAAAAGTGCTCGAGGATCTGAACTTCACCGCCAGCGAGCGAGGCGGCGACACCGTGGTGGTGGACAAGGCGTTCGTCCTCAAGGAGCTGGCGGCCATCGCCGCGAACCCGGATCTTAGCCGCTACATTCTCTAGTCTTCCGATCGGTCCGATCGGTCGGATCCGACCGATCGGACCGATCCGTGGTTTGCCGTGCATTGGCCGTCGTGTTACCCTCTGTACTTGGCTCCCAGCCAAATACACACACCGGTTGATCGTGCCCTGGTTGTCCCACGTGGGGCGAGGGTAACGAGGGGACGCCGGTGGAGGTTCTAAACCAACCAGGAGGATACATAGGCATGGCAGTGGCAAGCATGCGTCAGCTTCTTGAATCCGGCGTGCATTTCGGGCATCAGACCCGACGCTGGAATCCCAAGATGCGCGAGTTTATCTTTACCGAACGGAACGGCATCCACATCCTTGATCTCCAGCAGACCGTGCATCGGCTGCAGACCGCGTACGAGTATGCTCGCGAGCTGGCGGAGGGTGGCCGCACGGTCCTCTTCGTCGGCACCAAGAAGCAGGCCCAGGAGGCGGTAGCCGAGGAAGCGCGTCGCTGTGGCATGTACTTTGTGAACCAGCGGTGGTTGGGCGGAATGCTCACCAACTTCTCCACCATCCAGCAACGGCTCCGCCGCATGGTGGATCTGGAGAATCAGGTTCGGAACGGCGACATGGCCAAACGGACCAAGCGCGAGACCTTGCGCATTCAAGAAGAAATCACCAAACTCAACCGAATTCTGGGCGGGGTCAAGGGAATGAATCGGCTTCCAGATGCCCTGTTCATTATCGACACCCATAAGGAGCGGTTGGCCATTCAAGAAGCCACCCGGCTGGAGATTCCCGTCATCGCCCTTCTGGACACCAATAGTGATCCCGATGAGGTTCAGTACCCAATCCCGGCCAATGACGACGCCATTCGGGCGGTTCGATTGCTGACCAGCAAAATTGCCGACGCGATCATTGAAGGGAAGCAGGCCCGTGAGTCGGCGTTCGCCGACCTGGAACCGAGCGCGGTCAGCGGCGAGGATCTGAGCTTCTCCCCCACTCCGAACGAATACGACCAACCGGCCCCGGTGATCGTGGTCCCCGAACAGCCGATTGTCGCCGAAAACGAGCTTGACCTGGCGCCACCGGCCGAGGAGCCGGTCGCCGCCGAGTAGGAGGACACCCCCGGAGGCGGGAAAGCCTTCCGCGTAACAGAGCAAGGGCGGCGGGCGGTTTCGTACCGCCCGCCGTTCAGCGAGAAAGAGAGAATGTAGATGGAAATCAGTGCGCAGCTCGTGAAGGAACTGCGCGAGCGCACCGGCGCCGGAATCATGGATTGCCGGAAGGCGCTTGTCGAGAGCGAAGGGAGCATCGCCAAGGCGGAGGCCCTGCTCAAGGAAAAGGGGATGCGCGGCCCCAAGGATCCAACCCGCGAAACCAACCAGGGTCTGGTAGAGTTCTATCGCCACGCTAATGGACAACTGGGCGCCATCGTGGAGCTTCTGTGCGAGACCGATTTCGTGTCACGCACCGAGGACTTCGGCACCCTTGCCCGTGAAATAGCCTTGCATATCGCCGCCGCGAATCCCCTCTACCGAGAGAAGTCGGCCATTCCCGAGGACATGATCGCGCGTGAGCGCGAGTCCATCGCCGAGCAATTGCGCCTCACCGGAACGACCGAGAGGGACATCGAGACGGAGCTACCGGGCCGGGTCGAGAACTGGGTACAGGAAGTCGCTCTGCTCGATCAGCCCTATGTCCGCGATCCTAAACGATCAATTCGCCAGTTGATTCTTGAGGTCGGAGCGAAAACCGGCGAGAATGTCCGGGTCGGTCGATTCGCGCGATTCAAGATTGGGGAGTAAAGAGTCCATGTACCGTCGCGTACTGCTGAAACTGAGTGGGGAAGCGCTGGTGGGCGAGGCCGGCTACGGGATCGACCCGGCGGTGGTGCAGCGAATCGCCACCCAGGTGGCGCGCGTACGCGAATTGAACGTGGAAATGGCGATTGTGGTCGGCGGCGGCAACATCTTCCGCGGCCTTTCGGCCAGTACGGCCGGGATGGATCGCGCGACCGCCGATTATATGGGGATGCTGGCTACCGTGCTCAATGCCCTGGCTCTCAAGGACGCGTTGGAACGGAACCATGTGGACACCAGGGTTCAGACCGCGATCGCCATGGACGCGGTAGCCGAGCCCTTCATCCGGGGACGGGCGATGCGCCACCTGGAAAAGGGCCGGGTAGTCATCCTGGCCGCCGGAACCGGCAACCCCTATTTCACCACCGACACGGCGGCGGCGCTCCGGGCAATCGAGCTCAAATGCGAGGTATTGCTCAAGGCTACTCGTGTCGATGGCATCTATACCGCCGACCCGGAAACGGATGGCAGCGCCCAGCGCTACGAGCGGCTCGATTACTACACTGCCCTGGGCCGTGAACTGAAAGTAATGGACAGTACCGCGTTCGCCCTCTGCAAGGAGAATAACCTGCCGATCATTGTGTTCAACCTCGAAGGGCCCGACAACATCGAGCGGGCGGTGCGGGGACAGGACGTGGGTACGCTGGTGGCGGCGGGCGAGCGGCCCGGCCTGGTAAGCTAACGGCGCCTGCCGAGCAAGAGAGGAGCACGACAATGACCCAGGAACTTCTTGATGATGGTGAGCGTCGGATGCAAAAAGCGATAGAGGCGCTGGTACACGACATGGCGACGGTCCGGACCGGCCGCGCGTCCCCCGCCCTGGTGGAGGGTGTAGTGGTGGAGTATTATGGGAGTCCCACTCCGATCAATCAACTCGCCTCGATCAGCGCGGCCGATGCAAGATCTTTGGTGATCGCCCCGTTCGACCGCTCGGCCATTAACGACATCGATAAGGCGATTCGGAAAGCCGATCTGGGATTCAACCCCACCAATGACGGAACGAATCTGCGGGTAGTCGTGCCCCCGCTCACCGAGGATCGCCGGCGTGATATGGTGAAGATGCTCCACAAAAAGCTGGAGGAGCACAAAGTCGCGATTCGGAACGTGCGGCGCGAGGTGCATGATAAGCTCAAGGCGCAGGAGAAAGACAAAAGCGCTACGGCCGACGAGGTTCGGCGGGCCACCGAGCGCCTCCAGAAGCTCACCGACCGCAGTGTCCAGGAGATGGAAAACCTGGGCAGTGCCAAGGAAGCCGAGATTCTCGCGGTCTAGCACTCTACCACCCACCTGAAGGCGGAAAAGATAGCGTGAGCGCCCCCCGACCGGCCGAGATCGCGGACAGGCCCACCACGGAACCCAGCGGCGTGCCCCGGCATGTGGCGATTATCATGGACGGGAACGGGCGCTGGGCCCAGCGCCGTCATCGTCCGCGCCTGGAAGGGCATCGCCAGGGAGTAGACAATATCCAGCGTATCGTCCCCGCCGCGATCGATCTGGGGATCGAGGTGCTGACTCTCTTCGCCTTTTCCACCGAGAACTGGGGCCGCCCCACCGATGAGGTAAGCGGCCTGATGCGCCTCTTCACCCTGATCAGCCGGCGCGAAACCGCGAATCTGCATAGACAGGGGGTCCGGGTCGCGCACATCGGCTCCTTTGATGGGGTGAACAAGTTGCTGGCCCAGGCAATCCGAGACGCGGTGGCGCTCACCCGAGACAACACTCGCCTTCACTTGAACATCGCCTTCAACTATGGTGGGCGCGACGAGATCACCCGAGCGGTTCGCCGAATCGTGGCCGAGGGAGTAGCCCCAGAGGAGGTGACGGAGGGGCTGGTCGACCGTTACCTGTCTACCGCCGGCTTGCCGGATCCCGACCTCATTCTCCGCACGGCCGGCGAGATGCGTCTCTCGAATTTTCTGATCTGGCAGGCGGCGTACAGCGAGTACTACGCCAGCCCGAAACTGTGGCCCGATTTTGGGCCAGAGGATCTCCGGGAGGCCGTGGAGTCGTACGCTGGGCGGCATCGAAAATATGGAAAGCTGTAACCGCCCATGATGGCGCGGGTGGTCAGCGCCCTTGTCCTGGCCCCGGTGATGATCGCCCTGGCCATCCTGGGGGGACTGCCGTATTTCGCGGGGATCGCGGTGATGGGCGGGATTGGAGTCTGGGAAGCCACCGGCCTCTTCGCGACCTTCGGCCAGGCGCCCGCCGAACCGCGCTGGCGCTACCTCGCGGTGGCGGCCTCGGTGATGGTGCTGGGAGGAATCCAACTGGGATTCGACCACAGATATGGCGCCCAGGTGATCGCGGCCGTGGCCCTGATGGCCAGCCTGGGGATGCTGCTCGCCGGCGGCCCTCCGGCCCGACGGTTCCTGGCCTGGGCCATGGCCGCGGCATCGATCCTGTACCTGGTTGGGTTGGGCTCACACTTCCTCCTCCTCCGCGCTACTCGCCAAGGCTTGAGTTGGACCATTCTTGCCTGCGCGGTCACCTGGAGCACGGATATTGGCGCCTTCTTCGTGGGCCGGCGGTTCGGCCGACGCGCATTCTTTGCCGCGATTAGCCCCAAGAAAACCGCCGAGGGCGCGGCGGGCGGCCTGGTGGCCGGACTCGCGGCAGCGATCGTCGTGGCAGCGGTGGCTGGATTGCACGTGCCCTGGGCCGAGATTCCCTTGATCGGGATAAGCGTGAGCGCCGCGGCTCAGGGCGGTGACCTGGTGGAGTCGCTCCTCAAGCGTGAGGCGGGGGTCAAGGACTCGGGGACGATCATTCCCGGACATGGAGGGGTGTTGGATCGCATCGATAGTTTGCTGTTCGCGGTCACCCTGACCTTCTACTGGCGGCTGCTCTTCCCATGAAACGAATCGGAATCCTGGGCAGCACCGGGTCGGTGGGCGAGCAGACACTGGACGTAGCGCGCCGCTTCCCAGACCGTCTGCAAGTAATCGGGCTGGCGGCCCGGCGCCAGGGGCGCCTGGCGGAGCAGGCGGCGGAGTTCATGGTGCGCCACATCGTGATCGGCGATGGGAGCGAGCCAGCGGTGGAGTTCCCGGCAGGATCCGCGATTGGCCGCGGTCCCGAGGCCATGGAGGCGCTGGCGTCACATCCCGATGCCGACCTGGTCCTGGTGGCGACCGTGGGGAGGGCGGGCCTCC
>JANWHO010000320.1 GCA_025450375.1 Chloroflexota bacterium | reverse complement strand
GGACGGGGCCAGAATAAGGGTGGGTCCGTCATCGGTCCGCTGAATGGCGCCGAGCAAGGCCGCCTCCAATTGCGCTGCCATGGTCAGCGTATGAATCCTCCCATCCATGCCCATATATTGCTGGGTGATGGTCTGGGCCAGACCGCGCCGCGCCTGCTCCACCAAGGCATCCAGATCGTGCGTGGAGCGGGCGGCATTCCCGATTGATTCCAGAATGCTGGAGAGATTACGAATGCTGATTCGCTCGTGCAGGAGCGCTTGCAGCACTCGTTGCACTTCGCCCACCGAAAGGAGGCCGGGAATCACTTCCTCGACCACGGCGGGGTGCTCGATCTTGAGATTATTCATCAGCTTTTGGGTCTGCTGCCGGTCCAGGATTTCCGGCGCGTGCTGCTTGATCAGTTCGGTGAGATGGGTGGCGATCACCGAGCCGGGATCCACCACCGTATAGCCGAGGATCTCCGCGTGTTCGCGCTGATCCCCCGGAATCCAGGTGGCAGGCAAGCCAAAGGTTGGCTCGGTCGTGGGGGTGCCGGGGATATCCACGTCGCCAATCCCGGCGTTCATAGCCAGCAGTTGGGTGGGGAAGACCTCGCCCTTCCCAATCACGGCCCCACGAAGAAGCACTCGATACTCGTTGGCCCCCAGACGCAGATTATCGCGCACCCGCACCGTGGGAAGAATGAGTCCCAGTTCGGTCGCGGTCTGACGGCGGATCAAGCTAATCCGCGAGAGAAGGTTGCTGCCGTCTCCATCCACCAGCGGCACCAGGCCAAAGCCGATCTCCAGCTCCATCGCGTCCAGCGAGAGCAGGTTGATGATGTCGTCCCCTTCCGCGGCGGCGGCCGGCAGTTCAGCAGGCTTGGCGGCGGCGGCGATCGCCGCGCGCTGTTGCCGTTTAGCGATAGTGTGGGCCCCGAACAGCACCCCGCCGGCCATCAGGAAGAAGGGAATCTTGGGGAGACCAGGAATCAGGCCAAGCAGTACGAGCAGCCCGCCCGCGATGTTGAGCGCCCGTGCGTTCCCCAGCAACTGGCCGACCACCTCACTGCCCAGGGTGCCGCCGGTGGAGGACGAGCGGGTCACCGTGATGCCGGTCGCGGTCGAGACCAGGATGGCGGGGATCTGGCTCACCAGCCCATCGCCCACGGTAAGAAGCGAGTAGCTGGTGACGGCGGTGGCGATATCCATGCCTTGCTGCACCACCCCGACCAGAATGCCGCCGATCAGATTGATCGCGATCATGATCAGGGCCGCCACGGCGTCACCGCGGACGAATTTGCTGGCGCCGTCCATCGCCCCATAGAAATCCGCCTCCTGCTCCACCGCCTTCTTGCGGGCCCGCGCGGTCTGCTCATTGATAAAGCCGGCAGCCAGTTCCGAGTCGATGCTCATCTGCTTGCCGGGCATCGCGTCGAGGGTGAAGCGAGCCGCCACCTCGGCTACCCGGCCGGCGCCGCTGGTGATCACCACGAACTGGATGACCATCAGGACCAGGAACATCACCATGCCGATGACCACGTTGCCGCCGACCACGAACTGGCCGAACGCCTGAATCACGTCGCCCGCATAGCCATGCATCAAGATCAGTCGGGTAGCGGCCACGCTGATCCCCAGGCGGAACAGGGTCAGCAGCAAGAGCAGGGACGGGAAGACGGAGAATTGCAGCGCCTCGGTGATATACATCGCCACCAGGAGAACGGTCACCGCGGCCCCGATATTGAGGGTGATCAGGAGGTCGAGCAGCATCGGCGGCAGCGGAATAATCATCATCAGGACGATGGTCATCACGGCGCCGGCGGTCACCACGTCGTTGCTGAAAACAAAGCGCGAGAGAGCCGTGGACTGTTTTACGGTAGGCGCGTTCACGCTCATTGGCGGCTCCTATCCGCGGCCGGGTCCGGCCATGACCGGAGCGGCCTGCCGGGCCAGGCGGCGAGGCGCGCGCAGCCGATAGACAAAGGCCAACACCTGGGCCACCGCCTGATACAGATCGGCGGGGATTTCCTGGTTGACCTCGACCGACTTGTAGAGGGCCTGGGCCAAGGGCCGGTTCTCCACCATCGGGATAGTATGCTTGCGGGCGGCATCCTTGATCCGCAGGGCGATCAGATTCTGGCCCTTGGCGATCACCTTTGGCGCGCCCATCTTCCCGGCCCGATACTGGATCGCCACCGCGAAGTGGGTAGGGTTGGTCACCACCACGTCGGCCGTGGGCACCTTGCGGATGCCTCCGGCCTCGATGATGGCGCGGAGGCGGCGGCGGGCGATTTGGCGCATGCGGGAGCGCACCTGAGGGTTGCCCTCCATGCGCTTGTATTCTTCCTTTTGCTCCTGCTTGGTCATCCGATGTCGCCGATAATAGGCAAACTGCCGGTACCCATAATCGATGCCGGCGATGGCCAGGAACGCGGCTGAAAGCTGGATGCCCATGTGCAGCGCCTGATTCCAGAGGGTGAGCGCGGCATCGGAGGCGTTCATCAGGGCCAGACTGGGGAGGAGCGCCCGCCAACCGGGATACCAAGACCAGATCAAGGCGATGCTGATCACCAGCTTGGCCAGGGTCTTGAACAGCAGGATCCCAGATTCCTTCCCGAACAGGTGCTTGAACCCGTTGATCGGGTTCAGCTTCCGGAACGATGGGGTGATCGACTTGAGGGACATGAGGCCCCGTGTGTTGATCAGGCCGATGATCACGGCCCCCAGACTGGTGGCGATCGCCAGGGGAAGGAGCAGCATCAAGCCGCCGACCAGGTCGCTCTGAAGGTGCAGACCCATGGTCCGCGGATCGAGCTTGTCTGGGTGACTGATCAGGCCGAGGTCTTGCCGTACCAGATTGAGCATACCGTCCACGATGTGGCCGGCCTGCGACTGCACGGCAAGCAGCGCTACCACGGCCAGGGCGGCGGCGGTGAACTCTGGACTGGTGGGAATGTCGCCCCGCTTGCGCGCCTCTCGCAGTTTGAGCGGAGACGCTTTTTCCGTCTTACCTTCGTTGGCCATTCTGGCTGCTCCTTGCCGCTCAGAGAGTGGGGAACAGGCCGAGCATGGCCCGCGGTACATCGTTGGTCAACTGGCTGACCACCACCATGATCCCAGCCAGGCCGCCGCTCAGAGCCACCAGGGCGAGCAGCATGTCCAGGGGCAGGCTGAGCACGAAGAGGTTCAGTTGCGGCAGCGCCCGGCTGAGCACGCCGAGGATCAGGTTAGCGGCGAACACACTGATCCCAATCGGCATGGCGATCTGGACCCCGAGCTTGGTAATGGCGGTAAAGTCACTCACCAGGCTCCCTAGCATTTGGGTGGAGATGCCGCTGCCGGAAACTGGGGCCAGATCATAGGAGCGGGCCAGGGAGGCCACAAGCCAGACATCGCCATGCAGGGCGAGGAACGTAAGGCCGGCGATCACGGTGAAGAGCTGGGAAAACATGGTATCGGGTTGTTGGGTCATGGGATTCAAGACGGAAGCCAGGCTGACCCCGGCCTGAAAACTCACGATTCCGCCCGCCGTCTGCACGGCGTAGAAGATGGCGCGCGCGACCAAACCCAGGGCAATACCGATCACCAACTCCGCCAGGACGTTCGCCGAGAACGGCAACAGATCGGTCGGAGCGGTCAGGCGGGTGACGCTTGGGATCTGGACCAAGAGCAGGGAGAGCATGACGGCCAGAATCACCTTGACCATGCGTGGGGTGTTGGAGTCGCCTACCACCGGCGCGCTCGCCACTAACCCCCCGGCGCGGGCCAGCACCAGGAGGAACAGGGCGATCTGGGGGCCGCTGAACTGGGCGTTCACGTACCGGCGACCGGGAGGCGGGTAAGCATCTGAATGGCGAATTGCATCAACTGGTGGAACATCCAGGGGCCGAGCAGGCCAAGGGTGGCGAACACGGCGAGAATCTTGGGGACGAGCGACAGCGTTTGGTCATTGATCTGGGTGACCGCCTGGAAAATGCTGATGACCACCCCGACAATCACCCCTACCGCGAGGATAGGCAGGCTGAGCTCCAGGGCAACCATCATCGCGTTTTGGAGGATGCTGAAGACGTCCGCCTGGCTCAAGAAAACCACTCCCACGGTGCGCCGAGATCGGGCGGAGTCCTGGACGCTCCACCGCTCACGAACACTGTAGCTACGGGGGGGAGGATTACCCCAAATGGATGATGAGGCGGGAACTCATGGGGATTAAGTTGTGGCAATCATCCTGAAGCACAGATGAACAGATGATACGGATGACTACTCACACATCACGATCTTCAGTGCCATCTGAGGATGTCGTCCAAAAGCTGGTCATACTGGAACTCATGGCGTGGCTCGACCAGATCCCAGTAGTCCTCGGGTGGTTCAGGCCACGTACTATCCTGCTGCCCCTGGATCAATTCTTCGCCGCTAACCTGGCGCTCAACCCTGGCTAGCGCGGCGGCGCGGATAGCGGCGCGGACCCTGGCACTACGGTCGTACGCGGCAGCGTGGGACAGGACCTTCCATCCAGCGGCCGTGCGGAACATGGCATCCATCGCGGCCATCCGAACCACGAAACGGATATCCGATTGCAGCCGCGGCACCAGCGTTTGAGCTATTGTAGGCTTGGGTAGTGTGCTTGTTTCCTCCACTTCTTCCAATTTATGGGTCCCGCTCTTGGCCGCGCGCGAGCGCTCACCAAAGATGCGCCTGAGCCGAGCCACTTCTTTGGTATATCCGCCCTCTTCTTTGGCGGCCTTCCACGCCCTGGCGACAAGCGGCAACGGCAGCACGAGCTCTCGACTGATTCGGCGCACTGTCGGGGTGATTCCGTCCGCCTTCCCCGCTGTTCCGGCAACGCCTGTCCGAGACTGTGCGGGGCGGCGCTCATCCCAGCACCCCCAGCGAAGCGCGCTCAGGAGAAGCCCCGGTGTCATCCGCCCGTAGTGGATTTGGGCGAGCAATCCTCCACCCTTGGCCGCAGGATCCCCTTGGAGAACTTCAATCTCCAACCACAACTCCAGTTCGAAGTCGCTTACCGTGCTGAGGCGGTCAAGGGCGCGGTACGCGGCCAGTCTATAATCACCAGCTCGACCGAGCGCGCGCACAACAGGAGCAATAGCCGCTGCCTCGCCTGTACACCCCAGAGCCAGTATTGCCGCTACCCCAGTGGTGCCGAAGCGGGAGGATCTGTCCCGGTCAATTAAATCGGTCAGGGCTGCGACGACCTCGGGACTACGCGCACCTTGGTTGCCAAGGAAGATGGCACATGCCGCCTTGATGTCCCGATCCTCCTCCTTCAGCATCTCTGCAACCGCGTTGATCACTCCATCGCCGACTTTTGGCTGTTCCTTGAGCAGTTCTCGGGCAGTGTTCCCGACCTTATTATCCCAGGACAAATTTGCGCGAAGTAGTAACCGCACAAGGCCCAGGTCACCAGGCAACGCTTTCGCGCACAGCTGAAGTTCAGGAATCCAATCGGCTTCCATTCTCCCCTGGTTAGCGACCTCCGTGAGAATGTCAAGGAGCACAGCGATAGCAGCCGGGTCGTTTTGTGTTGTCGCCAAGAACATGGTCGCGGCGAACCACGGACCTGAAATGGTACCACCGTCCTCCGAGACAGCGGTGTTCGTGATCAAATCGCGAACCGATTGGTGCACATTGTAAAGTCGTGCCATGTCTTTAGATCCATGCTGACCCATACCAGCCAAACCTCGTCCGAAGCCATCATTGTTCAAGATAGCTGTTGCCATCTTTACCGCTAGCCGTTCATCTGTTTCTGCCAATTCAAGTAATCGGCAGTAGGCTGGCCAGCGGAAGCGGGCGAAGCGACGCCCGACCTCATCGAATAGGCGCTCCAGAAGTTGGGGGATGCTTCTATCTAGCCCCAACTCACTCCAGCACCGTTCCAGCACGATCAAGCGATCCGCATGAGGTAGCTGATCGAGATCGTTCCAGCCGGCCACACTCGCCTTCCACCCGAGCGTATGAAGCGCCTCCTCGGTTGCTGCCCGCACGCGCTGGTCGCCATCGCAGATTCTGGCCTCTATCAGACTTGATAGAACGAGTGCGGAGGCTACACCCTGAGCACCCAGCCCCATTGCCGCCAAGGCCCGCCGATTTCCTGGCGCGTGCCGCAGCTCAAAAAGAAGCGCCGCAATGGGTGAGGAGTCGCCTTGAGCATCCGCTTCCGTGCTTGTGCCTGCCGCCATGAATACACCCTCCCAGCTATTCAATCAAGTCGAAAAATCGAGAACCGCACGATGGCAGGCGGCTGCCCGCTGGGGACGGTGCCGACGGCACCGTCCCCAGCGGGAGAAAGCAGGTGGCTCACTCTATGCCGAGAGTGAGTTCCGTCCGCTCCACTCGCGCCCCGCAACCTCCACGAACTGCAAAACCGTGGTCCCCCAGGCAGGAATCACGAGATAAGAACCCGCAAGCCATATCCCGCCACCGCACGGCCTGATCCAAAGCACGCGATCTGTCAATTCCTCCCAGAATGAGCCGAGGAAGTATTGCCTCTCCGCCTCGGGAAGATTCCATCCCCAACCCTCGCACCCGAAAATGCCCCGGCTTGGGGAGATGCTCCAGCCTATAGGATACTCCGCGGCTTTCCGCCGCAGGATCGCGAACTGCTGTGCGGTAACGTACATGGCGGGGCAATCTTGATATGCGTCGCCCATGGGTGATCCCCTTTCCACACCGATATAAGGGTGAGAAACAAGAAGACCGCTCGATAAGTATCGAGCGGTCTTCCCCAGAGCATGGCATTATCTATAAGCTAGAGCAAGCATTTATGTGTCAGTAAGCACTCCTTTATAAAGCTGCATACAGGGAGTGGCGGCGAAGAAATGCTACACTGAAAGCGCCGCAGGACCGTCCGCTCCCGCGTGGGGACGGGCGGCGGACAGGAGGACACATCCATGAGCGCGCAAGCAGCGCCGATCTGGCCGCACGACGATACCGAGGAGGATCTC
>JANWHO010000319.1 GCA_025450375.1 Chloroflexota bacterium | reverse complement strand
CGGCGGGAGTCGAACCCGCATGGTTGCCCGAGCGATTTTAAGTCGCTTGTGTCTGCCATTTCACCACGCCGGCCAGTGATGTGCCCGTGCGCCCAGTGTGCCACGCCCCCCGGCCCGCGTCAATCGGCGCGCCCGCGTTGCTTTCCTCCGCCGACAATGCGCTCGGCGCTTGCTAAGAATGCCGTGGCCCTGCTTGGAATGGTCTCGGGCGCTTAAAGAATTTTGCGCTGGAGCGTGTCCTCCATCAACGCCCAGCCTTCGTCACAGGACGTATGGACCAGATGTGGCCTGAATCCAAATGAGAGGTAGAGATTAATCGCGGGATAGCTGGTGGTTTGGGTCGTGAGGAAAGCCTTTCCATAGCTCCGGGCCAGACATGCCATCACCTGGCTCAGTAAGGGTTTGGCCAGCTTCCGTCCCTGATAGGCGGGGACGATCGCGACCCATGACACCCGCCCGCGGATCGCCCCCTCGAACTCGTGGTCCCAGGCGGTAGCGGTGCCGATCGCCTCGCCCTTCCCAGCCTGGAGCAGGAAGCATCGATCCGCTAGCTTGCTTTGGTAGGGACCGTATTCCCGTGTGAAGTCGGCGAGCGCCGCTCCCTGGTCGGGAAACTCCCCTACCAACCGCTCGATCCTGGCCCAATGTCGCTCGTCTCCCGGCCCGAAGGTTCGGACCGAGAACCCTTCTGGACAAGCGAACGATGGGATGTTCTCCATATGTTCCCGGACCATGGTCAGCTCGATATACTTCATCTCGGCTCCTCTCACCCCGCCCCACGCGCGCCCATATCGTGTTCCAGCGTGGCTAACCGCTCCGGTTCCAGGCGAATACCCTCGTGCCGATAGGCAAGCAACAGGGCGCCCGCCATGGCCGGGAACCGAGCCGAGACCACGCGCGCTCTGGGTGCACGCCGGCTCAAGGCTCGGGTGAAGGGAGTGAGGACTGAAGGACCGGCTTGCCACACCCCTCCCCTGGTGACTACCAACGCCTCCCGTTCCAACAAACCCAGATGACTCAGCAGATCCGCGACGGCCCAGGCAAGATCCCGTCCTGCCTGGCCAAGAATGTCGCGGGCCGCGCGATCACCGGCCCGCGCGGCTTGCGCGACCAGATCGGCGATCGCCGCTACCTTGTCCCGTGGCAATGGCGGGCTATACACCGCTGCCTGAAACGCGGCGCGGTCACGGGCCGCGAACCGCTCTCGCAAGGCCATCAGTAGGTGCCCTTCCGGCTCGCGTCCGTCCATCGCGCGCGCCATCAGACGGAGCGCTTCGCGCCCGATCGCGTAACCGCTCCCCTCGTCGCCCGCCAGCGGCCCCCATCCTCCTTCCACCACGATGCGCCCCCTGGCGTCCTGGCCGCAGCACGCGGATCCGGTCCCCGCGATCACGATGGCCCCTGGCTCCTCGATCAGGGCTCCGATCAAGGCCGCCGGGGCGTCGTTGCCCGCCGTGACCGTCCGCGCCAAGCGCTCGCTCCCAGCGGGCACAACGGTGCCGGCGGCGGCGATGTGCATATGCAGAAGATCCCCGGCCGCCAAGTCGGGTACGGCATCCTTCACGGCGTCCGTGATCGAATGCAAGGCGGTATCCTCGCCGCACAGCAGACTATTCCCCGGCCCTCCGTGACCGATTCCGCGCACCCGCCCGTATCGATCGGCAATCAGGCAGCGGGTTGAGGTTCCGCCCGCGTCGATGCCGGCAAACAATGACGCGCTCAAGGCGCGGCTCCTTCGGCCCACTCACGAATGGCGCGGCACACTCCGCTCACCCCTCGACACTCCACGGGGAGCACCTTCCCTCGCACGGCCTCCCTCTGTTTCAAGTTTGAGACGATAGTGCTCATATCATGCCCCATGTAGGAGACAATGAGGACAATCAGGTCGCTCGAATGGACCCGATCGAGCACCTCACGCTCGCTTATCCGACCCGCCGTTGGCGGCGGCACCTCGTCCACCTCCACCCCCCACCCAATTAACAGCGCCTTCACATGCAGCCGAGTCCGATCGTGACCACCCACCAGGGCCACCCGCTTCCCCGCGATGCCCCGCGGTGCTTCTTCCCCTCCGACCACTGGCTCAGTCACCTGTCGGGCCGCCAGGGCGTGCTTGTAGGCATCGAGGATGGGACTCCGACTTCTCATGCGGTGCAGCGCGCGGCCCAGGTCCTTTACATAAGGTGGGAAAGCGGGGCCAACTCGGGTGGAAGCCGCTACTTCGGTTTCCAGCAGATCTTCCAGGGTGGCGATCAACGGGGGGCGGAGCGCCTGAGGATAGTCCTTGAGGTACTCCAGCACTTCCTCCGCCAGGTCAAAGCGGCTGCTGCCGTCGAGCCGCCCGCCATGATGATCGGCGGCGATATGATCGAAGAGATCCACCACGTCACCGCCGGTCCCGGATCGCCGTCTCAGGAGATCATCCAGGATCTGCTGGTATGCCCGGAAGAGCCGGCTCGGGTCGCCATGGCGGCGCGCGAGTTCCACTCCCACCCGGATCATGCGTTGAGCGCTTTCCTCGGCCCGCGCCGCCGGCGTGGCACTGGCGGCGAATGATTCGATGCAGGTGAGCTGGTAGGTATCCGCATCCTTTCCAAAAGCCCCAAGCTCGGCCAACTCCGCCATTGCCAGGTAATCGTCGGCGGCAAGCTCCCACCGCGCATGATCGAACAGATAGCTATAGGATTGCGCCGCGGCCTCATAGGCTTCGCGATGCCAGTAGGCACGGGCCAGGGCCAGGGCCACCAGGGGGCTTCGCGCGGATGGTGTTTCCCAGGAACTTGCGAGATGCGTCAGGCTATCCGCGGCCCGGCCCAGGCGGACAAGGGCCACTCCCAGGAGGCCGCGGAGGCGAGGCTCCGTCTCATCCTCCGGGATCCAGACCAGCACCCGGGAGGGTTGGCCGGCCAACAGCAGCACCTCGGCCAACTCGGCCCGCGCGTTTGACCGCTCCGGCAGGCTCAGACTGGGAATCAGTTCCTCGTAGGCAGTGGTCGCGCGCCCGTAGTCCCGTGCTTCGCGAGCCGCGCGGGCAAGCATCATCCCCACCGTCGACGACGCCGACCCATCGGAGAACGATCCCGCCAGTTCCTCCAGACCGGAGAGCCGCTCCGCCGCCGTAAGGCTGGATAGGTAGAGAAGTTGGCGTTCCAGTGGGTTCGGGACGATCCGATCGGGGCGGACCGCCCATCCTGGCTTCCCTGTTGGCAGGATGGGCGACCGAGCGGGGGCAGTCGAGCCCGCTTCGGTCGACGCCCCGTCCGCGCCGGCGATTTCGGCGGAAGCGGGCGACCGGTCAGGAACGCTGGTCGTATTGGCGTCAGCGGAGATGACTGGCCGTCCCGCCGCCAGGATGGCTGACCCTGGCGTGGGGGCGAGGAGCAAGTCAATCTGCCAGCCGTCCCACCGCCTACGCAGGGTGGCCTCGCCTTCGGGCACGATGCAGCGGTGTGTGAACCGGGTCTGATCCAGTTCGGGTACCAGGGGCGGGACGTGGCCGGGGAAAGCGCCCGCGAGCAGTCGCTTCAGGACGATCACCTGCTGGTCGGAGCAGCGGACCCGCAGAAGAGTCTCATCGGCGCTGCCCGCGGGTTCAACCTGGAACGGGATCACCTGGCTACCCCTCGTCGGCCAGTCAAGCTGCCATCCCAGATGTGAACTTGGGTGTTTCCGATCACGATTGCCGGTCTATCCGAGGCGGACTCCTTGCGCCCGCCCACCAGAGGAGAGTGGCCGCGTCATCAAGGGTGAACTGGAGAGGCGACGGTCGGAATCGAACCGACGATAAGGGTTTTGCAGACCCCCGCCTTAACCACTTGGCTACGTCGCCCAGCACACCACAGCATGATAGCGACCGCCAAGGCCACCGGTCAACCGCCCCCATCGCTCCTTGTTAGGGGCGCGGGTCTCCAGACTCGCCGTGGTCCGCGGCCAACCGCCGACCTCATCGCGCGACCCACCGCGCGATCCGTCACCGCACCAAGCGGGCCAGGAGACCCGCGCCCCTGGGTTGCGACCGCCAAGCCAGGAGGCAGCGCCTCCACAAACGCGAGGCGCGCCCCTTGCGCGGCCACCCACTTTGGGGTGCTACCAGATAGCGTATCCCGACCGTGCCCGCCTTCGCGAATCCACCCCGGATTTGGCCGTCCCTCGCTGCCGCCTGAGGGGGATTACCCTGCTCGCCGTGTGCTCACTCGGTTCGGCCGCCGGTGAATCGTCCAGCCCGTCGGAGTGCTGATTGGGGGACTCATGACAGGATGACTCTCCGTGGCCTGTACGTCCTCCGTGGCCTGTACGTCCTCCACCATTCGCTCCAGCCCATCCGCGATCGCCTGGCCGATCACGGCCACGGGACTGGTCTGGCGGTTCTCCGAAAGGGCGTGAATCAGTTGCTGGTGCAGTTGCGGCAGCGCCTGGAAGTAGGCGGCAGTCGCCGCCGTCAGTCCCTCTTGTTCAACGGTGCTAATCTCAATGCTGCGCGGTTTCGTCCATTGTCGTCCCATATGTAGCCCCCTCCAATAGCGGACACCAGCCTCCGCCGTGAATGTGGCACTGAGGCTTGCCCGATGCCGCGCCTACCGTACCAGATCTAGCCCAATTGGTTCAACCATGGTGGGGGACCGGCCCATTTTCCATCGCCCGTGTGCATGCCGGCGGCCATTGCAAGGTTACACACCGTTATGGTCGACATACTATCGCGAGTGTGCCACAATGCATGTATGCCGCGCGGCGTACCGGGACGGATTCCTGGTGGGTCGAGGGAGGTATAGAGCATGCACGGTACATCCCGCCCAGTGATCAGGCCCCCTTGGCCAATGTTGAGTTGGTTTCATGCCTGGCGAAAGGAGCGGCGCGATCGGCGGCGTCGCGAGGTGATCGAACTCAACATGCGCCGGATTGATACAGTCGCCTTCCCCATGCTGCGAGAGGTCGCCCACCCTCCCGGCCCCGCTCCCACGCCCGAGGAGGAGACGTAGGGATGGTAAGGGACGAGGTGCAGGCTCTTCGCCGAGCGGCGGTTGAACTGGACCTGATGACCAGGCAACTGGAGAGTCCCAATCCCGCGGAGCAGACACGCGCGATCTGGGAGATCGCGGCGAGCCTTCCCGACTATCCAGGACTGCCAAGCATCCTTGACCACCTCGCAAGTTGGCAAGAGATCTACGAGCGCGGGGATCTGGGCAGTGGCTGGATGTTGCAGGCATGCGCGGCTCAGTTGCGGCGGGATGCCGGCGAATAACGATGGGGCCACGGCCGGCTCGGCGGCGCTACGCCGCCCGCGCCGAGCTGAGGGCCAGCAGGTCGGCCAGCGTGGCGCGCGCCACGCCGATGCGGCTGTCGGCCATCCCGTAGTAGACATCCAGCGTACCGTCTGGGCGTAGGTCCAGTCCCTCCGGGAATACGACCCTCGGCACCATGCCCATCCGTTCCGCGGCGGTCTGGGGCGACAGGATGCCGCGCGGACTACGGTAGAGTACCCGGCGCGGATCCCGAAGATCGAGCAGCAGAAGCCCGGCGCCATAGCGTACGTCCTGGCGATGGAGGCCGTCGCCGAGTTGGCCTGAGACGCCATGGTAGAGCACCAGCCAGCCCTCGCTCGTGCGCACCGGCGGCGTGCCCCCGCCGACCTTGAGGCCCTCCCATCCCCGCCGCGGGGCGGCCAGCAGATGGTGCTGGCCGAAGACCGCTCGCCCGCATGCCAGCACGTCCGCGAGCGGGGCATAGCTGATCCACATGCTGGGGCGCGGCTCATCCAGGCCCGGCGGCATGGTGGGGAAGTGAGGGCGATGGATCAGCGCCAGCGCCGGGCGTCCATCCGGCGCCGGCACGGGTTCAGGGAAAAATAGGGCATCCTTGTTGTCCAGGGCCCCCAGATCGACGCCGTGATAGGGAGCGAACCGTGCCAGCCCGATCCGGCGCCAGTGGAACAGGTCGCGCGAGATGGCCAGCGCGATGCGCGGGCCGTCCGGGCCGAAGGCGGTATAGGTCATCACGTACCGCCGCCGCGACGCGACATAGTTGACCCGCGGGTCCTCCACCCCGCCGCCGTGCGAGTGCAACTCGTAAGGTGCACGCGGCTCCAGCACCACGCCCAGCCGCTCCACGCCCGCCGGATTTCCACGGTGGTCGAAGAGCACGCGCGCCAGGCCGATCCGCGAGTAATTGCCGGCAGCGACCAGGCGCGGGAGCAGGTAGAGCCGGCCATCTGGGCCCCGCGCCGCCGCGGGATTGAGTACGCCTTCCGCCTCATGCGGATTGGACGGATCGGGCTCCATCACCACGCCCAGCCGGCACAGCCGCGGCGTGGTTAGCGGCATCGCAACCATACTACTTCCCCTTTGAAGTGGCTCGCGAGTCTCGCGCCTATTCTCGTCCACGAAGTCGTCCCTGTCGAGCCGGCCCAGAAGCGCCGCCCGGCCCGCCGTCCTTACGCCTCCACGCTCCTCTAGTCCGGACAGCCTCCTGATGTCATTAGCGTAGCGGCCTGGAGCAAAGATGCCGTCAGGAAATATGTTAAGAATCGGTGGAGACCAGCCTCTGAAGAGATTGAGTTGCGGCGGAACTCCATCAACAGCACCATGAGCTTCCGCGAGGGGTTCTGACCGCTCGAGCCGGCGCCCCTGGTATACTCTCCAGGTACGTATCGTGTACGCGCCGTAGGATCACCGGGTTTGGTGCTGGCCCCGCCCCACCACACCTCCCGGCTGGGGGAGGAAACCATGCGCTATCGCCAGCTTGGCAATACTGGAATACAGGTATCCGAGGTCGGTTTTGGCCTCTGGACGGTCGCGACCACCTGGTGGGAAGTGACTGATGAGGCAGTGGGTATCCGTCTTTTGCAGGAGGCGTTCGATCTGGGGATCACCCTTTTCGATACCGCCGACACCTATGGGAATGGCTATGGGGAAACCCTCCTGACCAAGGCGCTGCCGGGGAAGCGTGACCGGATGGTGATCGCCACCAAGTTCGGCTATGACTGGCAGAGCTTTGGCGGCGCCCGCACCGGAGAGCGCGAATTGCCCAAAAACATGTCGCCGGTGTTCGTTCGTTCCGCCGTCGAGGGAAGCCTGGAGCGCCTGCAAACCGACTATATCGACAATTATCAGGTCCACAATATCCGCATGTCGGAGGTGGAGCGCGATGACCTGTTCGCGCTGCTGGACGACCTGGTGGCGGAGGGGAAGATTCGCAGCTATGGGGTGGCGCTCGGCCCAGCAATCGGCTGGATGGACGAAGGGCTGGCAGCCCTGCGCCACCGAAAAGTACCGGTCCTGCACATGATCTACAATATACTGGAGCAGGAACCGGGAAGAACCTTGCTGGACGTGGGTGAAGGGCACGGCTGCGGTTCCCTCATTCGGGTGACCCATTCCAGTGGTCTCCTGGAAGGGCATTACACGGCGAACACGACGTTCGGCCCCAACGACCATCGCCGCCATCGGAAGCGCGAATGGCTCCTCGAAGGCGTGAAAAAGGTGGAGCGCCTCCGCTTCCTGGAGCGGCCAGCCGGCCCGGACCAACGGACGCTGGGACAGGCGGCGCTCAAGTGGCTATTGGCCGACCCCCGAATCTCCTCGGCCCTTCCCAATATCTACAACCATGAGCAGTTAGTTGAGTTCGCCGCCGCTCCGGATACCCCTGACTTGACGAACGGTGAACTGGCCCGGGTCGCGGACCTCTACGAGCACGGCTTTTATCTTGCCGAGGAGGGAGCCGCCGTTGCCTCGTGACGCTTCACTGGCGGTGGGGCGTGTCTGGCGTCCTCAGACCACGACCCAGGTGGAGGAGAAACGTCGCGGACGCAATATGCGGATGCTGGTCGGCCTGGCCGTCATCGTCCTGGGCGTGGTGTTGGCGGGCGCCGGCTATACCATTTACCTTGCCAAGACGACCCCACCGGAGCCTCCGCTGCCGGCGCCTCCGGTCCATGCCCAGGTGCTCTCGCATCTAAGCAAGACCGATATTCTGGAGGGCAACTTCATTCTGGACTCGGCGCTCTACCGTACCACGGAGCCCCCAGTGAAGGTGATTGCCTACTACAATCGACTGCTCCGCTCTCACCGGAACCAAATCGGCGCCTTCACCGAGCCCTCCACGACCATTTTGCCGGCCCAGGCGCCCGAGGCATTGCAGCATATCCCACCTGTTTTCCGCATTGCCGGTGCGGTCGACGCGAACGCGGCCCAATACCTCTATACGGAGTATTCGTTTAGCGACCACGACGTGGGCGTGGCGATCGACACGCGGTATCCCAAGGGGCCGACTCTGGTGTACATGGAAATGCTGACCCAGCCCAGCACCAGCAGCTTTTAGGAGAAATCCCAGTGGAGAGGAAACACCGCGGCGTTTCCTCTCCACTGGGATACGGGGCGTCCGAGGCTGTCGCCGCTCCTACGAACGGGGCAGCAATCCGGCGCCGGTATAGCGATACACCAGCACCACATGCCGAGGATCGTGAACGGGCAGCCGCCCGAAGCGCCCACCTGGGTAGGCGCGCATCACGTCTTGCGTGGCGCCCGCGTCCTGGTCCACGCTCATCAGGAGGAAGGGCCCGTGGATAGCCCTGATCGCGCTTAGGACGCCTTTTTCGCTCCAAACCGTGGTCCCCTGAACGCGGGGGGCGAGCAAGCGAATCGTCCAATGGGCCAGATAGAACTCCCGGTGGTCATAGAGGACGACCGGGTCCGCCGGATCGGCGGCGCTCAGATAGCGGGCGATGTCGCTAATCAGGGTGATTTGCCGGCCCGCTGTATCGGTTGGGTAACGATCCAGGTAACTGTTGGTGTTCAGGACGGCGGCGGCGATCAGCGAGCCGGCAAGGGCCAGGGCGAGCAGCGGCTTCACGTCCCGCAGACCCGTCTCCCCGGCGGCCCCGAGCACCGCCTCCGCCAGACCTCCGATCAGCAGGCAGACGACCGGCAAGGCGGCCAGGAGGCGGGGCGCGTCCGGCTGCTGGGTAGTGAGTACCCCTCCCAGGATAAGGGTAATCGCCGCCCAGAGGACGCACAGCAGCCACGGTGATTGGCGAATACGGGCAATCGCCACCGCGCAGGCCGCGGGGATTAGGGAAGCGGTGATCGGATCGAGGAGGGGTGAACTTGCCCCGAATTGTTCACTCCGGTCGCCAATCGAGAGAAAGCCCAGGATCACGCGCTGGATCTGGCCCCCCAGGATGGAGAGCCAGCCGAGGTCGCCATAGTCGTGGGTGAGCGCGTTACGAACCGTGGAGGTGCTGGAAAAGAGCATCACTGCGTCCGTCCGCTGGGCGAATGCCTCGGGATGCGCGACATAATACCCTGCCACCGGAATCATGGACACGGTCAGGCCAAGCGCGGTCCACAAAATCAGGCGCAGCCAATTGTGCAGTAAGCCGCGCTCCATGGCGGCGCATATCGCCGCGTGGGCGAACACCAGAGGAATGGCCAGCCGGGCCGCGTAATAGAGTTGGAAATCTATGCCGACCAGGATGCCGGTGAGCGCGGCATAGGCGCCCGAATAGCGCTTGGTGGCGCGGGTATAGCACAGGACGGTCCAGACCAGGGCGGCAATGCTTTCCATGTAATGGACCCCGTCCCGGCTGAAATGGATGCTGGGGGCCAGGACAGTGAAGAGGAGCGCGGCTACGAAGCCGGCCCGCCGCGACCACAACTCGGAGCCCAGAAACCACAGACCCACCATGGCCAGTACGCCCGCGATGACCGAGGCCAGCCGGATGGCCATCAGGCCCTGACCGAAAATCAACATAAGGGGAGCCTGCATCGCTGGCCCCAGCCAGGGGACGCTCCACCAGTCCGTAGTGGCGAACAGCGACGGCATCTGCCCATGAAAGGCCAGGCGGGTATAGAGACCCATCTGCGCTTCGTCGGAGTGAACGAATGAGGGGAGGGTAGCTAGATTGGGCAGGCGCAGCAAGAGCGCCAGGGCAACCAGGAGAATAAGGGCCCCCGCATCGATAGGAGTGGGTACGTGCAGCTTCGGTCGCTCCAGGTGCAAGGCATGGCCCTGCAGGACGATCAAGCCTCCAATCCAGATCAAGGCGGCGATGGTGGGCCAGAGACCGCTCATGGTAAGCACCGCGGCCACCAGGGAGCACCCGATCGCCGCCGCCGCCAGCAGGCGGGGCACGACCGTCGTGTTGATGTGAAGCGCGGCCCGGAGTGGGCGCTCCCGCCTCCGGCTCTCAATGCTGTAAATCAAGGCAGCGGCGCCGGCAATCGCCGCTCCTAGAACGGGCACCAACGGCGAGGACAGGGCCGAGCCGTCACGGCGCAGGGTAAGGACCAGCAGGCAGCCCAACCCCAGCGGGAGGAGGAGAGCTGCCAGGGCAAGCCCCTCGAAGGGAATGTAGGAGCGGGTCTCTCCCCGAACAGCGGCATGCCAGGCCATGGCACGTTGGGGAGGCTGCCGACGATCAGTGGTGAGCATGACGCGTTCCACTGTAACAAACGGCTGGGATAGTGTCAGCCCAAATTGTGCATGGGCTTCCGGTCATTTTTGCACCGGGGGATGCATAACCCGTGGTCGATGGCGGCGAGTGCAACCCCCTTTTCGCGCGCGGATGTCGGCGTGTGGCTCAGGAAACTGGTTGCTGGGCGAGCCTGGGCCGCATGGCGGCCTGGACGCGCGCGGTCAGCTCGTGCAAGTCAAACGGCTTGGTGATATAGTCGTCGGCGCCAAGATTGAGCCCCATCACCTTGCGCTTGGTTTCGGCCACGGCGGTGAGAAAGATCACCGGGATGTCGGTCGTCTCGGGGAAATCCTGCAAAATGTTGCAGACGTCGAAGCCGCTTACCCCAGGCATCATCACGTCAAGGAGAATGAGGTCCGGCTTTTCCGACCGCGCCAGGTTGATCGCCTCCATGCCCGCGCCGGCGATCAGCACATCGAATCCTTCCTGGGTCAAATGTTCCTCAAGAAGCACTACCAGGTCGGGCTCATCATCGACAACGAGGATTCGGTTCGGTCTGTCACTCACAATGCACTCTTTCGCGGAACGATGATTCCGGCCGCCACCGCGGCTCGTCGCTCGTTGCCAGGCAATCGTATGACCCTGTATCTTCTCTGTCAATAGTACCGCGAACCTCGTAATTACTCCGGTAACGATACCGGTTCGAGGAGCGCGTTGTGGCCGACCTGGCGCCCAACCTTTGCCATGTTCACCCACTCACCATTCAATTTTACCCGCACCACATCCGCCGTGAAATCGTTGTTGGTGCCGCAGTGCGTGCAATTGCTCAGCAGGGCCGTACCGACCCCGTAGATGTCCACCGGAACCTTGAGTTGCTCGAATCGGCGGATCCGCGCCGGGTCGAAGCCGCCGCTGACCACGATTTTCACCTGGCGGCACCATTGGCGCGCGGTTTCCACCCACTCCAGCGGCACGTTCCATCCTTTCCAGGCTTCGTCGATCGCGTCGCGAAGGATGTAGACGAGCCGCGGGGTGACGCCCAGATCGAGCTGTGGATCGCCAAGGGGCGGGACGCTGACGTCGCGGAGACTGCCGCTGGTATCGGCGCGTACGCCAAAGAGCACGTATTTCCGCGCGTTCTCGATCCGTCCGGCTTCAATCTCCTGGCGATAAAGGCCGAACATCTGGCGCATCGCTTCCAACGTGTCGCGGACGCAGTCATTGTGGAAATCGACCAGGGCGATCCGCGGTATTTCCAGCGGGCGGTGATGAGCGAACTGGACCATTGCCTCGGCGGTGTCGCCCAGGAAGGCCGCGATCGCCGCGTGCGCGACCGTGCCGCCGCCCAGGGCGCCCCACCACGAGCCCTGTTCGTCGGTGGAAATGAAGAGACCGCTGTTGCCGCCCATCTCCCTATTGTATGCCTTGACCGCCAGTGAATAGGCATAGCCGTGCAACGCCTGAAGCTTATAATGGGCAAACCGGGCGGGGAAAAACTGCACGTCCTTCCCCTTGGCCGCTTTCAGCACATTGTAGACGTTGGTCGCGACTCGGCTGGCTTCGGTAAGGGCTCCCAGGGTTGGAGTCTCCAGGACCGCGAAGTCCCGATAGCGGCCTTGCATGCGAATCACCGGCGCCACGAACTCGGCATCCCCGGAGTAAGGCAGGATGGTTCCGTCCTGGACCGCCTCGACTCGCATGCGGTCGAAGGTGTTGACGAACCGGCCCTCTTCATCCTCATAGCCGGTATTCTCGCGCAAGATGGCCAGCGCCTCATCCACCCCGGCGATCACGGTGTAGGGGGTCCGGCGGGTAAACCACTGCATTTCCACCTCAAGATCCCCAGTGTGGATCGTGGAAGGATCGATATCCGCCGGAGCTCCGGTTCCCTGGAAGGTATAGCCCTGTTCGGAGAGGTCTCGGAGGAGTTGGGCAATATTGAAGAAGTACTTGTCGGAGTACCAGCCTCGGGGTAACCGCTGGGTGTCCAGCTTGAAGACGGCGGACGGTAGCCGTTGCCCATCGAACACGCTCATCGACCGCTCCTCACGAACCCGCTGTGGCCGCGGCGGCGCGGCGTAATTGTGTAGTGTTGACACTAAATTAGCAGTCACCTGGATCTCCTGTCAAACGGGCCCGCGCGGAAATTTGCGGGGTGGAGGATGCCCTATCCGCGGCGGACGCGGGGAGGTGGGTCCGTGAACATCCTGGTTGACGGGCCGTCTGGCCATTGCTACGGTACGGCTGGCTTGGCGTCCTCAGGGGACGCCGAGGCGAACCTGGCGGGAGCAGACGTAACGGTGTGGAGGTGACGTGCTTCGTCCTCGGTGGTGGCTTGCGGGGTTCTTGCTCCTGGGCGGACTTGTAGCGGCTCCGGCCGCGGGAGCGGCCCAGGGTGATCGGGATCCGATCGCCTATTCCTTCATCTACCCGGTTGGCAGCCCCGACGTGGCCCCAACCTGGGATCCCAGCAATGGCAACGGGTACTTCATCACCCAGGGCTTTAACGATTCTTGCGATCCCAGCCTTGGTCAGGGCTATTATGCGTATGGACTCTATTATTGTGGGCACACTGGGATCGACCTGGCGACCGATATCGCCAGCAACGTGGTGCATGCCACGGCGGCTGGAGTGGTGACCGAAGCGCAATACGATGGCGGCTACGGGGTCACGGTCCGTCTGCGTCATCTCCTGGCCAACGGCTCCTATGTCTACTCTCAGTATGAGCACATGCAATATGGCAGCCTCGAGGTGTACACCGGGGAGGTCGTGAGCCAGGGCCAGGCGCTCGGGTTGGTGGGGGCCACGGGCTTCGCCACCGGGGCCCATTTGCATTTCGAAGTGAAGACGATGGACGCGGGTGGGCCCGGCTATACCTTCGGGAATGATGCTGAAATAGCCCCCTTCTTCGATCCCCTGGCCTACGTAGCCGCTCATTCGGCGCAACCGTCGGTGCTGGTTACCGCTACCGGGCATGCCATCCCGGAGTGGCCAGAGGAAGCGGACGCCGTGATGACCCGATTCCTGGCCCAGTATCCTCATTTCGTGGAGGTGAGCGACCCGAGCGGCTTGTATGTCCGATCAGGCCCCGGCATTCACTTCAAGGCCCTAGGGGTGGCCCTCCAGGGCGCCCGGCTGGCCTATCTCTCCGCGCACGGCAACTGGCTCAGGGTAGCATTGCCGCAGGACGTCAAGGGTTGGGTCAGCAAGGACTGGGTCTCGGGGTATGGGGGCTGGGCGACCCCCTGGCCGCCCGCTGGGCCCCTGGCGGTAGTGGATTCGCTTGGCCTGAATATTCATGCCAATCCGGGGCAATCCAGCCCGGTGGTTGGCGTCTGCTTCGCCGGGGATCTGGTGCGGGTAGGATCCGTCACCGCCCACTGGACCGAGGTGCGGACCAGAGTCGGCACTGAGGGCTGGGTCGTGTCCGCCTTCCTGGCCCAGCGCGGAGCAGCTCGGCCTCGAGGCGGCGGAGTCTCGATCCAGGCTACCGCTGCCGTGCTGAACGTGCGCGGCGGTCCTGGAACCCAGTATCCGATCGTGGGCACGGTGTACAAGGGCACCGCTCTCCGCTTGGTGCGCGCCACTCCGCATTGGGCCGCCGTGGTCCTGCCGGGAGGAAGCACCGGTTGGGTGGCCCGGCCGTACACCAGTTTCTGGCATCCTCCCGTTCGGCGGAATTCGCGCGGGAAGGGGGCAGTGAGCCGGGAACCAGTATTACGGGTGGCGGCGCGCGGGGTTGTGGTCTACAACGGACCAGGGCGGCGGCACCGCGTGCTAGCTCGCCTGAAGCTGGGGATGCGGGTGCAGGTTCTCTCGCTCACCACCCACTGGGCCCACGTAGCCCTGCCAGCAACCAACATTGATGGTTGGGTCTTGCGTCGCCAGATGCGGTGAAGATGCGCCACAAATGAGGACATCGCCTGGGAGCGCGAGCATCCTTGTTTCCGTTGAACTTCTCGAGCCAGGGTGGTTGAATGGAGAGAGCGAGAGCAGGGTTCCGGTGAGGAGGCGGGCGATGTCGTTGGTGGTACGGGAGGTAGGGGAGATTCCG
>JANWHO010000318.1 GCA_025450375.1 Chloroflexota bacterium | reverse complement strand
TACCTGTAGTTACTATGATGGATCGGCCTATCCGGTTGGGGTGAACGGAGAGAACAATCCAGCGGATCCCGTCAGTGCGGGCAATTTGATGGGACTGGCGCAGGGATCGCTCAACGCCGGGCTCTATCGGTTTAGCGCCGAATTCTACCAACCTTCATCCAATCCGCCTTATGAGGCATACGTGCCATGCACCAATTTCACCTACTCTCCTTCTCTGTGGCAGGGCGCCTATACCCAGATGCAGAACGCCTACGCGCACCATCTTATCCCGGTGGTGGTCTTCCAGCAGCAGCCAAATGCATGCTTTAACGGCTACGGCAATGAGACGACCGACTGGTTTGATCTGCTGCAGTACTTTAGCTACTACATGCCCAACTTCGGCACCGTCTGCGTTGGCGGCAGCGGTCTGTTCGCCGATTGTAGCACCAATCCTCCCATGTATTTTGAAATCGGCAATGAGCCCGATGTGCCCTTTGCATCGGAGTATGCGAACAAATGGACCTCGATTTATCCGGCTGACTTTGAAATCGGATCCCAGGGCCTCTATCTCTGGCTGAACTACCCCACCAACGGCACTGGGCATCCCGCGTACTCCAACGCCCATATCCTTACCGCTGGCATGGACGCGCCGGATGACGGTCAGTGCGACTTTACCAACCTCAACACCATGGGTGACGCCCTATACTACGCTACCTATTACGGGACGAATCCGGTCCCTCAACAGTTCCTGGGCACCGCCGTGCATCCCTACGGCTACATGACCGCCGAGCAGGAAACTGGCTACTGGCAGAACTCCGATAATTTTGAGATCAACACGATCTGCACCAACCTGGATGATGTGATCTCGTATTGGCGAATAGAAATGAATAGCGTGCTTAACACCCAGGCCCAATCGCCGCTTCTGATTAGCGAGACTAATTTCTCCAGCATCCCCTGCCTCCCCGAGTACGACACCATTGAGCGGGAAGGCCCCTACCAGATGGATCTTTACACCTGGCTGTTCGACCATCTGGGCTATTACTCTTGGGGAAGCTATCCCATCCGTACCCTGTGGTTCCAGGAGATGGATGATGTGTTGGGCAATTGTGTTGGAGGAAGTTTGCCGCAATATCTTGGTCTGTACGGTGGCGGCAGCGGCGGCGGCTCCCCAAACTATAAGGTGCTTCAGAGCCCGTACTTCGTGGGCGCGGGTCATTATATTCCATACACCTGCTCAGCAATCTTTGGCAGCGGCAACACGAACTGGACCGCTGAGCTCAACAGCCTGGCTGACGTGCTGGCGTACGAACCTTGTTATTGATCCGATCGGCAAGGAGGCCTCTTATGTACATTCGGTGGCCAAGGAGGCAGACGGCATGGTCCTGGCGACGGTGGCCTCTGGCACTGATTCTCCTTCTCGCTAGCGCGAGCGGGGGTGCCCTGCCGGCGCACGCGGGGACGAGCACGGGGATCGTCAGCATTCGCGTGGGGCCACTTCCGACCCTCCTTGCACTCGACCCACGTACCCACCAGGTCTATGCTCGGATCATGGGGGTTACCTACCACGGCGGTTATCCTGGCAATGCGGCCGATTATACGTTGTTGGACGGAAGCACGGGCAAGGTGTTGCGCGTCTGGCCGGATAGGAATAACGGCGGCTATCCTCCTGTCACCTTTGTTTCCACTGACAATGGGTTGTGGGCCGCCGTGCCGCCGTACCCAGCGGCCGTCTACAATCCCCTCCCGGCGGTCGAAGCGATGCGGGCTCAAATAGGCGCTGGAGTCACGGTTGATTTTGGCGGAGGAGTGGTAGTCGACCAGCAGAAGAAGCTGGTGGCCCTGATCACCGCCCCCCCTGGACAGGTCGGCTATCCGACCTTCACGCTTTGGGTCTTCGCAATCAAGGGGGCGCATCTCCTTGGGCGGACCACTTTGCCTTCGGAGCCGCAGGTGGTCTCCGTGGCCTTCGACCCGGCGGCCAACCGGGTGCTGGTCGCCTACCTCGACTCCGTGCAGGTCTTTACCCTGAACGGCCTCCATTATCTGGCTACCATCGCGAATCTGGGTTACCAGCCAGCCCTGCTCGGAGCAGGCTACGCGAACCGGCTCTACGACAGTGAGCCAATAGCGGTGGATACCACCTTGGGGCGGGCGGTGGTGGTCAGTGGGGCAAATGGCCAGAGCATGGCCCAGATTATCGACCTGGCAAGCAGACAGGTGCTGCGGACCGTGAGCGTGGGTACTCAGCTGATCAACGTGCAGGTGGACACCGCCCTTCACCGCGCCTACATCCTGGACACTGGATCGTGTGAGGTGAATATTCTGGACCTCCGGAGTGAGAAGCTGGTAGCCAGCGTGCCGGTGGGTCCGAGTCCCCTGGGGTTGGCGGTTGATGAGCCCACCGGCAAGGTGTTCGTGACCCAGGGCTCCGGGTCGTCATCCCGCGTGCTCATGTTTCCCGCCGCCACCACGTTGAATCAGATGTGCTAGCCCCCGATCTCTCCGTGCAGTAATTCGATGGGTCATCCTACATTGAGCAGCCTCCCTCTCCCGCGGCGCCGGACAATGCAACGCACAAGGGAAGGACGAAGACCAGTGCTCCTTCACAGGCCAATCCTCGTCCGGGCCCTGTTCCTGGCGGCGTTGCTGCTGACCGGCGCCGGCACGGGCAGGCCGGTCGAGGCAGGCCATGCCGTGGGCGCCGCGGCCTGCCCGCGCGCAGCGCGTACCCTCCAGGTGCTGAATCGACAGGTACTCACCGGAGATGTGCAAGGGCCGCCCTTGGTGGATACGGCAGCCGGTCACGTCTTTCTCACCAGCGTTGGTGGAGGCATGGTGTGGATGTTCGATGCCTGCTCGGGCAAACTGCTCCATACCAGTTCGCTTGGCCCCAACCTATATGGCAGCGCCCTGGACGCGCGTCATAGCCGGCTCTTCGTGGCGCAAGCCTCTCTCGCTCCGGCCTACGCGGCAACCAACGTGCTCATCCTGGATACTCATACGGGCGCCTTGCTGCGGACGATTGCCGTGCCGCGGACCGCGGAGCGCGTCTACCAGCCCCAGATGCTGGCGGTTGCCGCCGGCTCGGGACGGCTCTGGGTGCTCAGCCAATGCGCCAAGCCCGGTTCGGCGCCCATGCCCGTGCCCTGCTCGGAAGCGGTTGACCTCTATGATCCGCATACCCAACAGATTCGCCAGGTGGCCGAGGTTGGCCCCGCAGGCCTTTCCCTGGTGGTCGACGAGCCGGCGAATCGGGTCTACGTGCTCGATCTCGGCGCCCTGTATGTACTGGATGGCCGGACCGGCGCGCTCGTGCGGCGGATGCCGGAACTCTTCGCGACGGGGCTGGTGGTGGATCCCACCACGGGAAGGCTCTATATGCCCGGCGCCCTTGTGCCGGGTGCGCCGCCCGATCCGAGCCAGATCAGCGTGTTGGACGGCGCCAGCGGCGCCCTGATCTTTCATGTGCACGGGGCGGGTCCTGTCGTCCTGGATCAACGTCATAACCGGGTCATCGTGGCCTGCGACGCGAACCTGATAGCCGATATCTGCCAGTATGACGCGCGAACCGGCCGCCTCCTGCCGCGGAGCACCTCGCGCGAGCAATTCACGGTGCGCGCCGTCGATGAGGCGGATGGGTTACTGCTGGGCCTCTCACGCCTCACGGGAAAGGCAGGGCTCATTGAGGAGCGCACCGGCAAGGTTCTCTCGACCCTGCCCGTCAGTTCCACGCCCATGGCCCAGAACGGTGCTTTCAGCCTCACCGCGGCGACATATGATAGCCGAACCGGGCGCGCGTTCGTGCTGGACAATCCCGCCTCGACCGATCCCACCGCCGGCCTCGTCAATACGCTGATTACCCTGGCCATCCCATTCGGCCGTTCCCAGCTTTGACCTCATCGAGGGCAACAAGCGTGTGCATGGCAAGCCTCATTCGGCGTCCACCACGACGGTGCTTGACGAGGCTGCGTCTTCACGGAGCGAGGACGACACCTGATACCCGGAACAGCAAGAACGCCGCGATATACAGCCCGTCCGCGGCACGGGCGTGAAGGTCGTCGAGCCACGCCTGCGCGGCTCCCTCGTCCATCACGCCTTCCGCGACGGCGCGCGCCGTGTTCGTGACGACAAACTCTCTCGTGCCCTCATAGCCGGCGAGTATACCTTGCGGGACGATCGAGAGATCTCCCAGCCCCGCCTCGCGGAATAGAGTCGGCAGCTGGCGTCCGATCCGCCCGTGTGGTACCACGCACCTACTGTTGAAAGCCGTGAACGCCTGGCTCGTGGCGAGGTCTGCCGCATCGATAACAAGTGAGTCCCAATCCGGCTCCAGCGCCACCACCCTGCCCCCGGGGCGCGTGACCCTGGCCATCTCGGCCACCGCGCGACGGGGCTCGGCGACATGCTGTAGAACCTGCTCAACGCGCGTGCGGTCGAACTCGGCATCCGGGATGTCGAGCGCCATAATGTCCCCGCGCTGAAATGTGACCGGGCCGTCGTCCGGACTGATCCGCTGCCGCGCATGACGGATCATGGTCTCACTATAGTCCACGCCCACGACACGGCCGCTCGTACCCACGAGCCGTGCCAGAACTCGAGCCATCTCACCGAGGCCACACCCAACCTCCAGGACACTGCTTCCTGGCCTCACATCGAGATAGGAAAAGAATGCTGCCGGATCGCGCCGAGCTACATCGAGCGCGGCGATGCGTGAGGCATCAAGAAAGCGCACGAAGAAATCCGGGTCGTCCGTATCATCGATCGCGGCCCACTGGGCATGGCCGGCAGTGCGGTCGCTCATCAAGGTCTCCTCCAGTTGGCGAATCAGGTGTAACTTGCATAAAAGTATCCTGTACCCACTTGCCTACATCTTAGGTCGCGCGGGCCGATCCGTCGGCATCCCCCCTTCTCTCAGTTCTCCCCCTCGTAAGGCGGCAGCCCACAGCGTAGCGGCTTGTCCTGGCGGTAGCCAAGGGCGTACTCGGCCTGCATCAGGGTCTGGACCTGACTGGAGCCCTCGTAGATCTGGGCCCCCTTGGCGTTGCGCAGGAAGCGGGCCACCGGATATTCGTCCGAGTAGCCGTAGGCGCCGTGGATCTGCACCGCGTCGGCGGCCGCCTGGAACGAGGCATCGGTGGCGAACCACTTGCCCAACGCGGTCTCGCGGGTG
>JANWHO010000317.1 GCA_025450375.1 Chloroflexota bacterium | reverse complement strand
GCGCCCTACCCATCATTCTTCCCCCATAGTCGGGCCGCCTCGGCGGCCGGCTCGGAATTGATTCTATCGGTCCGGGACGCGCTCCGCTGGCTTGCCGCGGTACTGGACGACGGGCGGGCGGCGGGCGGCTCCCTGTTGCGCCAGGAGAGCTTCGCCGAGACGATTCGTCCTCACTTTAGGGTACAGCCCGAGGGGCGGGTGGCGGGAGGCGCCGAAAGCTACTACGCCCTGGGTTGGCAGGTTGCTCGCCTCGCTGGGGTTCCGATGATCTCGCACGGCGGTTCAACGATCACCATGGGCTCAAAGTTCCTGGTGTTGCCGGAGCAACGGATAGCGGTCGCCGTTCTGTCCAACAGCTCGAGCGACGTGAACGAAATCGTGGCCGAGGGGATTGCCCGGATTCTGCTGGGCGGTGAGCCCTCGCGGTCGTTTCCCAGTATTGATCCAAGCTTCGAGCCGAACCGCTCCCGCTGGCCGGCCATAGCCGGTACCTATGAGCCGCAAGTGGTGCAGAACGCAGTGCCGGCCTCCTTGCCCATCGAACTTGATGGGGTCCAGTTGGTAGCCCATACCTACCCGGCCGATCATCGCAGGCGGGCTGGAGATATTTTCCTGCGCCCGGTAGGCGACCTCGACTTCGTGCTTTCGGGGCGGGGGCGCACGGGAGGACGGGCCACTTTCGCCATTCATGACGGGGGGGTGGACGCTATCTGGATGGAAGTCCCCTTGAAGAAACGAGGAGTTTGATTCTTGAGCAACCCAAACCAGCCTACCGATCAGGAGCTTGCCCGCGCGGCGGAACAGACGCTCTACACCTACTCCTGGGCCTATGAATCCGAGCGCGAGACCCTGCTCGATACGGGGGACGCGCTGGTCCACATTCTCGACGTGCCTTGGTTCGGAGACGATGGCTTCGCGGGGAGACTGGTGTTCGATCCGGTGACCGTGAACGAGCGTCTGGACGTGGTACTGAGGGAGGCAGGGGATGCTGGGCGGCGCTTTATCTGGATTACGGGACCCAGCACGCGGCCAACCAACGTTTCCGACCTGTTGGCCGCGCGCGGGCTCAGTCCACGGATTTTTTGGGAAGGACTGGCGCTTCGGGATCTTTCGTGGCCCTATCCTGAACAGCCGGGAGTGCGGGTGCGCCAACTCACGGAGGAATCCGTGGATACCTATGTCGACCTCTGTGTGGGGCACGCCCCATCGGACGAGTCGATTCGCGCCGAACGGCGGGCCGCCGCGATGCGCCTGGTAAAGGCAGGCCAGCGAGAGGCGCAGGTCTTCATCGCCTACGTGGATGGCGAGCCTGCCGGCTGTTCGGTGCTTCGAATCGAGCCGGATCGGATAGCCTACCTGCGCAATGCCTTTACGAAGGAGATATTTCGCCAACGCGGGGTCTACCTGGGGATGGTGGGGGCCAGGCTGGCCTTGGCGCGGGAGCGCGGCTGCGTGGCGGCGGTGGTTCAGGCGCAGGCACGGTCATCGGCGCCTATCCTGAAGAAGCGCGGGTTCTTCAAGGTGTGCGACTTGGTGGGGCATACGCGTGAACATGCGAAGTTTGATGATTAATTAGCGCCGATACCAAAACTGGTCCCAGGCGGCGTAAAAGGTGTCGCCGGTGCTTGAAACGGTTCGCGGGCCGAGTACTTTCACATTGGGACGGCCACGGAAATGGTCGGCGTGGTCCGGCACGGCCAGTTCCACCTTGAAGGTAACCGGAGAGCCGGGCTTGTAGGCGGGCGGCCAGTCCCGGCGGCTCAATGCCAGATGGACGCCTTCCTCGATGCGGATACAGGCATCGCTGGGCGCCAGATTCCGAGCCGAGAAGCGGCCAAGTCCGATCTTGGTCTGGACGCCCACCACCTGATCCCCGCAGAGTTCACGCACTTCCTCGCAGGTTGCCTGGTCACCGGCGACAAATACGATGGGGGTATTCCAGGTGCCGCAGAGAGCGGCCAGGATGCCGCTTTCCCCCACGAGCACGTCGTTGATCGTGGCGTCGTACCAGGCTTCGCTGGAGACGGTGTGACAGAGCACGCCGGTCGCGGTCCCGGCCCTGGCATGCGCGCCGACCAGGACAGCCGCGTCGCAGCCAGCTTCCAGGGGCGCGATGTAGCGGGCCCAGGGATAACCGCGGACGTATTCGGCGCCCGATTCGAGCTGGTCGGGGATCATGCTGCGGAAGCTGAAGCTTCCGCCCGCTCCATGGCAGTCCACCACGATGATCTCCTCCGCCCCCGCCCGCTTGGCGCCCCGCACGGCGGCATTGGTTTCGCCGGTAAGGAGCCGTCGCCCTTCCTCGTACAACGGCGCGCCCCCCATCACCTGATCCCAGGCTTCGATTCCCGCGATCCCCTCCATGTCTACCCAGATCATCACGCGCACGAGATATTCCCATTTCACTATGGCCCTCCGGGGAAGCTGCCGGAGGAAAACGCTCCCTCCATGGTAGCGCCTCGGGGCCGCCCGTGGCTGATTGGGGTGCCTCGGTGTGCGCCTCAAATTCGTAGGCACGGGCTCATTTTGGGGCCGCGGGTCTCCGGCCGCCTGCTCTAGGGTGAGCGGCGAGCACCCGTACCCTAATGGCGATCCGTGGCCGCACAAAGCGGGCCTGGAGACCCGCGCTCCTGTGCCGTTGCCGCCAGGCTCACCTCCACACACGCGATTCTGCTGGTGAAAGCGACTGCGCGATGCTCACATTCCCAGTGGCCACCCGCCACGAAACCGTAGGGCGCCCGCAAGGGCGCCAACGTCGTCCCGCAACCGGCGGCGGTGGTATAGTGAGTGCTGACCCCGGCGCGGTTCCCCCTGGTGGCCAGGCTGGGGATCATGGTCCGCTTCAAGCGCGGAAGGAATCCCACCATGTTGGTGCATGATCTACCAACCGATCTCCAAACCGATATGGACATCATCCATCTCCACGATGACACCGAGGAGGATCTGGTGGGATCGGATGTGCATCAAGACGCCATCGTCACCTCAAACCAGGGTCTGCGCCGGGTTGCCCGCCGTGGACGGCTTCCCTGGCACGTCAGCAACCAGTTGATGGTGTTGATGGGCAGGCTGAGCGGCAAGGAATGGCGGCCCAGCCCGGATGTCCTCGTGCATGCCTCCGCCGGCCCCGAGCCGCTCAACTCCTTCGACGTGGCGTTACATGGCGTGCCGGAGGTGGTGATCGAGGTCGCCAGCGGCTCGACTTGGGACTATGACGTGACGATCAAGCGGCGAAGCTATGGGCATGTCGGGGTACGGGAGTATCTGGTCTTCGATCCCACCGCCGAGTTTCTCGGTACGTCCGTGCGTGCCTGGCACGCGACACCGCGAGGCTTTCTCCCCTGGCGTGCCGGGCCGGATGGGCGGTGGCATAGCAGCGTACTAGGCGTATCGTTCATGCCGGAGGGGCTGCTGTTGCGCGTCTATGACCGGGATGGCGCGCTGGTGCCGACGTTTGACGAGCAGGAATGGTTGGCCGCCGAACAGACATGGCGCCTCGCGGAGCAAGAACGGCGGATCGCCGAGCAGGCGCGGCAATCCGCGGAGCAAGCGCGGCGGATCGCGGAATTGGAGGCGACGATCCGGGTGCTCCGCCCACCGGAGCCGTGAGTGGGGCTCGCAGCGGAGCCGGACGGGTATAGGCATGTAAAACTGGGAGGATAGGGGTGCTCACCTTTCCCTGCCCAACGCGACACCTACCTGACCCAGCCCGTGCTTCATGTACTCTTGACAGACGTGATCATCCGCCGTACGATCGGCGTACGAGCACAGTCTGAACGTGGGCCGAACGCAAGCCAACAACGACAAAGGGAGATCCAGGGATGCCTCAACAGGTGGTGATGGGCGGGATGATGATGTGTACCTTCGGCGCGGCGCCGGTGCCAATCGTGGTCGCTCCGACCGGCCCGCCGGTACTGGCAGGCGGCATGCCGGCGGCCACGATCATGGATTTCGCCCCAATCGAAAATATCCCGACCTTTGGCCTGTGTAGCGCGCCCACCAATCCGGTGGTGATCGCGGGAACCGCCGCCAAGCTGGGTGTGTTCACCCCCATGCCATGCGTTCCGGCGACCGTGGCCCCGTGGGTTCCCGGTGTACCGCTGGTGATGATCAATAAGATGCCGGCCCTGAATAACACCTGCCAATGCCTGTGCGCGTGGGCCGGGGTGATTACCTTCACTGAAGCGGGCCAGATGACGGTGATGGACTGACGCGCTTCTCTCAGTTCGGGTTCCAGTGCGGGAGATAGCGGCGACAGTCACGGGGCGCTTTTCCCCATGGGAATCCGCGACGGCGCTCCGCCTGGAGACGCCTGACCTGACGCCCGTGGCGCCTGGTCAGTTCGTGCTCCTGGGGCCGCGAACGACCGGCAGCCCGTTAGTGCCGATTCCCTTGTTGCCCTGGGCAGGGATGACCGGATCTTCCCTGGATTTCCTCTTTAGCCAGGACGAGTCCCTGGCGCGGCTTGAGGGAGCGGTACGGCTCGACCGGCCGCTTCGCCTCCGCGGTCCCGGCGGCCGGCCGTTCGTGGTGGAAGCAAAGACCCGACGGGCGCTGCTGGTGGGTCAGAATGAAGGGCTTGGTCCCCTCCTCCATCTAGCGGCTCAGCTAGTGCGCCGAAGCCTGGATGTCACGCTCGTCGTGCCCCGGACGCCCGAGAGTCCCTTCATGCCTGCCTCGGCGCTCCCACCGGAAGTGGAGTACGTCAGCCCTGGGGAGGAAGATCTCCTGGAACGGCTTGGAGGCTTGCTGGAGTGGGCCGACGCTCTCTACCTGGCGACCACTTCCGATCATCTTCCCGCCATCCTCACCCTGTTGCGCCGTCGCCTGCTCCGGATGCGGAAGGGTTTCGCGCAGGCGCTCCTGGCGCCACCGCTCATGCCTTGCGGGATTGGCGCCTGTGATCTCTGTACCGTGCGCACCCCATCCGGGTATCGCCGGGCCTGCCGAGACGGCCTGGTGTTCGATCTGCTGTCCCTGGTTTAGCCTCACCAAGTGACCTGAAGCACAGAAACACCGAGGGAATGGAAACCACGGATCGCGGCTCCGGTTCGCACGGCGGTACTTGCAACCTGGGCTTGCTCCGGGGCGGCGAGGAGGTCCCTATCCCGCCGCCTTGCTCACCCTTCTCCCAGGGTAGCCATCTGTGTTTTCCATTCCCTCCGCGTTTCTGTGCTTCAGGAGGGCGTGGGGCTATTCCGCCGTCAACTCCTCCCGGCGATTCCGGCGCGAGACCGCCGGGTTTCCCGCCAGATAAAAGCGCCAGGGAAAGTCCTGGGCCCGGCTAATGCCGATTCTGGTGGTGACGACCACGGGCTCCAGGGGCGGTGGGGAGTCGAGGAGACTGGGGTTGCCGGCCAGGAGATCACGGCCATTGAACGACAGGTCGATGCCAAGAGCCTGGCACACGTTGCCTGGCCCGCGAAGGAGCGCCCAATGGTCCAGCGTGCCCCGGCGCTCTGCCATCGCGGCCTCACCCTCCCGCGCCTCCATGGCACGAATCAGGACCGCGCTGGCCGGCCCGCCGCCATGGGTGGTGACCACGTTCATACAATGATGGAGGCCGTACGAGCGGTAGACGTAGAGGTGCGCTGGAGGGCCGAACATCGGGGCATTCCGACGGGTGCGGCCCCGGTAGGCATGCGATGCCTGATCGATATCGGATTGATACGCCTCGGTTTCCACGATACGGGCCGCCACATACGCGCCGCCGGATTCCAGGACGAACTGCTTTCCCAGCAGCTCGCGAGCGACCACCAGGACCGGACGGGTAAAGAAGTCACGGGCGAGCGGTGTACCCTCAGGCACCTGCACTGCCTGACGACCCGGT
>JANWHO010000316.1 GCA_025450375.1 Chloroflexota bacterium | reverse complement strand
GGCTGTGAGGCGGCGAGAGGTTATCCAACCACATGCGGGCCCTGGACTCCCAGGGGACTGGCCGGCCGCGGGTGATCGCCGTGTTTGATCCGCATGGCAAGCATCTCGCCCAGGGTGATGATCCCCAGGCCGATCAGGAGATGGAGTACCTGGATGATCCAATGCCCATTTCCGGTGAGCACCTGGGTTTGCGATAGACCTAGGATCGGAGCTACCAGTCCCCAGACCACGGCAACCGCGATGATTCCGCTGCTGACTCCGGACCGTCCAGCCACATAGGCGAGGGTCCACAGGGCCAGGACAATTACGATCCCCAGGAAGCGGTGCAAGGAGATGATCTGATCGGCCTTGCCGGTCCAGATGACGATTCCCAGGATAACCAACAGCAATCCGAGACCGCGGATGAGCGCCTGGGCTATGGTGGTGGCCTTCTTCATGGTTTGGTCTTCTCCTATTTGGAGGCCGCGGTGATCGCCGCCGCCAAAGCCGAATATGGCTGTTCGCCGGTGTTGGCGTAGCGGATCACTCCCTGCCGATCCACCACATAGAGGGTGGGATAGCTGGTGGCATTATAGGTGTTCACGGTAGCGAACGTGGGATCAATGAGGGTGGGGTGCTGTACACCGAAGGTCTTCTCGAACCACTGTACGTCGCTCTTGGTGACGATGCTCAGGTCGCTGCCGCCGCTCGAATCGTAGTTTCGCCCGTAAGGGCTGGCCAGCACGGCCAGGGTTTGCAGCCCCTTGGGGCCAAACTTGGTATCGAGCTGACTGATCACCTTGGCTTCGCGCTGGCAGTGCGGGCACCAGACCGCGAAGAACTCCAACAGCACTGGTTTGCCCTTAAATTGCGAGAGGCTGTAGGGCTTGCCATCGACCGTCTTGAGGGTAAAGTTCGGCGCCTTGGTCCCCACTTTCAGCACCTGGCTCCCGGGATTGAGGTCATTGGCGTTAACCATTCCCGTCGAACTCATGCTGTTGCTCGCGATCAAAATGGCCACCACGATCACTACCAGGACCAGGGGCACGCCGCCGAAGAGAAAGGCCCGACGTCGAGTGCGCGCCTGGCGGATCTGTTGGGCACGGGTCGGACGCCGAGTGGGCCGGAACCCTGTCCCGCCTGCCCGCGGAAGCGCTGGCGCGGCCTGCTCGGTCTCCGGCCCGCGAGTCGCCGCTCGACGGTGCGACGAGCGGGCCCCCGCGGGTCGGACAGGTGCTCCACCGATCGGCCCAGGCTCCTGACTTCCCCGCGTGCTCCTGTCACTGGTTGAACCCGACCGCTCGCTCATCTCTTTCTCCATGCACCATTCACCAGAGTGATTCGTCGTTCTCGCGAAAATGGGCCACCCGAGCCGCCGCCTAGGCGGACGGGGCAGCCAACCGACCGCAGCTCACTACTACATTAAGGTAGTATATTACATGTCCCAATCCGGTCAAACTGGTCGGACCTCGCTTGCGTCCAATACTACCACTATGTAGGATGTGATGATGGGCGGCGAGTCGGTCGTCCAATCCGGGGGCTGGCGAGTGGGCCGGGGAGAGCGGTAATGGTGCGACGCGGGCGGAGGGACCAACGGCATCTCACGGTACATGGCGAGCAGAAGTATCTGGGTGAATTGCAAGCTCGGATCATGGAGGTCGCCTGGGAACGAGGAGACGTGACCGTGCGCGCGGTGCTCGATAGCCTGGCAACCAATCGTGAGCTCGCCTATACCACCGTCATGACCGTGATGGCCAGGCTGGCCGATCAGGGGGTACTTCTCCGCGTGAGGGTGGGAAAAACCTATACTTACCGAGCCGCCTGCACGCGGGAGGAATTCCGGGTCGGAATCGCCGGCACCCTGGTCAACGACTTAGTGGACGACTTTGGCGAGCTTGCCCTTTCGCAATTCGTTGACGCCCTGGAACGGGCGGATCCCACCCGCCTGGATCGTCTGCGGTCCCTGCTTCTTGAGCGGGAGAGGCTGGATGATGGCGCGTAAGCCTTTCGCCAGTCTCCTGGCTCTGGCTGGAATCGCGAGCCTCCTGGTCTGCGCCCTGGCGCTCGCGGCCGTTCCCTGCCCCTATCCGATCAGGCACCTGGTGGATCGTTGCACCCATGCAAGCGATAGTTGTCTGGCCCTGGTACGGGCCGGCCGCGCCTTCGGCGCCCCCGTGTTGCTCGCCTTGCTTCCCTGGTCGATGGCCCATGGTCTTGGGGCGGGATGGAAGCAATGGCGGTTGACTCGGGCGACTTTGGCCCGCCTTCAGTCCCGTGGGGTTGCGGCGCCGTCCGGCGCGCTCCGTGCCATCTGCGCCGCCGCGGGACTCGCCGGCAAGGTCGAGATCATTGACTCGCGCGCGCCGCTCGCTCTGTGCCGGGGTCTCTGGCGGACTCGAGTCTGGCTCTCTACCGGCACCCTGTCCTTGCTCACCCCGTCCGAACTGCTGGCGGTTCTCCGCCACGAGCGCGCCCACCTGGTCCGTCGCCATCCGCTTCAACTGCTGATCGCCCGGTCCGCCGCGGCGGCCTTTCCATTTCTGCCCGCGATCCGTGAACTGGCCGCTGCTCTCCCGCGGACGCAAGAGTTAGCCGCCGACCGCGCCGTGATCCATGCGGGGGAGCGCCATGCCCTGGGTCGGGCCTTGCTGCGCATGGTGGACTCCCTGGGTGACGCACCGGTCGCTCCCCTGGCGCTTGGGATGACCGGGGCCCTGAATGCCAGACTGGATCAACTTGCGGGCGACGCGCCACCGCCCACCATGGTATCCCGGCAGGCTCTTGTTCGCACGTGCGTTGTGCTCGCGTCCGGGCTGGGCCTGCTCGTCATGGGCACGCTCGCGGCGGGGACGCCCCTGGCCGTCCTGCCGTTTCGCCTGGCACCAACCTGGCCTGATCTGGCCGCCTGGCGCGAGGTAGCGATCCCCACCCTGCTGTGCCTGGCTTTGCTTGAAGGGCAGGCGGGCCTCCGCCGGATGGCAGGACGTTCCGGGCGCCAAGCCAGGCCGCGGAGATAGAGGAGAATTCGTGCCGGATAGAGAATCCTCAGTCATCGTCGCGCTCCGCGAGCGACGCAGCGCCGGAAAACTCAAGCCCGATCCAGTACCGAGAGCGCTTGTCGAGCAGATGATCACCGCCGCTACCTGGGCTCCAAATCACCGCCTGACGGAACCATGGCGTTTCGTGGTCCTGGCCGGCGAGGCGCGGGCGGCCCTGGGTGAGGTAATGGCCGGCTCCCTGCGAGCGCGACTCGGGGATCCGCTCGGCAGTCACGAGGCCGCGCAACTGGAGAAGGAGCGGCATAAACCCCTGCGGGCCCCGATAGTGATCGTGGTAGCCGCCCTGCCCTCACGGGAGCCGGGGGTGATCGAATCAGAGGAAATCGCGGCAGTCGCGGCGGCGGTGCAAAATATGCTGCTGGCCGCCGAGGCCCTGGGCCTCGGCGCGATGTGGCGAACGGGAGAAGCGGCCCGCGACCCGAGGGTGCGCGAACACCTGGGCCTCCCCGCCGAGGCGCACCTGGTGGCCTTTGTCTATGTGGGGTATACGGAGCATACCCAGCGGCGAACGCGGGAGGGCGATGGCGCCGCCTTCACCACCTGGAAAGGCTCGTTTCCCAGCGACCTATGACCGGAATTGCGGCAGCCACGCTTCCTCGGCGGCGAACAGTTCCGAGACCATGGCGCGAATCTGGTCGAGCGTACACACCGCGGCGGTGAGCGGATCCAACATCACCGCGTGGACAACCGCTTCGCGATCTCCGTGGACTCCTCCGCGAGTAGCAAGATCCTGCACGTTGATGTTCGTGCGATTCAAGGCCGCCAATTGCGCGGGCAGCGTCCCTACCATGGTCGGCTGCACCCCCATGCCGTTGACCAGACAGGGAACCTCAACACACGCGCCCTGAGGAAGGTTGTCGATCAGCCCGCTATTCGGCAGGTTACCATTGAACGCGAAGGGCTCGTTCGTCTCCATGGCGTTAATGATCCCGGCGCCGTACTCGTCACTCCGTCCCTCCGGCAGCGGTTTTTGACCGGCGGTTTGAGCGCGAACGTCATCCAGATAGGTAGTCAACCGGCGGCGGCACTCCTTGAGGTAGCCGCCGGTGTTCCCCCAGTCGAACCATTCATCGCGCGGGTTTGTAAAGCTCGCCCGAAGTTCCTCGATCATCTCGGGAGATTTGCGGAAATATGGCGCGTATTCGGAGGCATGGCCGCTGCTTTCGGTGACGAAGTAGCCGAATTGGCGCATCAGTGCAACCCGTACGGGCTCCTGGCCAATGACATCCTGGTCGCGGATCCGTTCCCGGAGGCGCGGATAGACGTCAACTCCCCGATGCTGGAGCGCCAGGAACCATGCCTGATGGTTAATTCCCGCTACCCGGTAGGTCACCTCGTCGTACGGGGCGCCGAGCCAATCCGCGAGCATCCGCGAGGTACCCTGCACGCTGTGGCACAGGCCCACGTGTGGCCGACCAGTCGAAGCGACAGCCCAGCAGTTGATCGCCATGGGATTGGAGTAATTGAGCAGCAGCGCCTCGGGCGGGCAAAGATCCTCCATCTCGCGGCACAGGTCAAGCAAGACGGGGATCGTCCGCAAACCGCGGAAAATGCCGCCTGGGCCGAGGGTGTCGCCTACGCACTGACCCACCCCGTATCGGGCTGGGATCTCGATGTCCCGTGCGTATGCCTCCAGACCGCCGGCCTGAATCGTCACGATGACGTAGCGAGCGTCGCGGATCGCCTCCTTCCGATCCTGGGTCGCGAGGACGCGAGCCGGAAGCCCTCGGTGGTCTATCATGGTCTGAACCAAGTCTCGGGCCAGGGCTAAACGCTCGGGGTCAATGTCCATCAGGCTGATAGTGGCGTCCTCCAGGGACGGAAACGAGAGCACATCTTTGACCAGATTCCGGGTAAAGACGACGCTTCCGGCGCCGATCAGGGCAATTTTGGTCACGGCGTCTATCCTTTCAATCAGTGAGTGGCTCGCCACAGGACGCCCGGACGACCAGGGATGTCGGCGCCACCTGGATGATCGGTGGCCACTCTGGGTGCTGAATCCGTTCAATCAGGCGCCGAACCGCCAACTCCCCCATAAACTCCTTCGGCACCTGAATGGTGGTTAGGGGCGGATCGAGGTCGCGCGCGAAGGGAATGTTGTCGAAGCCGGTGATCGCGAGATCGGCCGGCAGGCGGAGTCCACATTCCTTCGCCGCGCGAATGGCTCCGATGGCAAGCGTGTCGCAGGCGCAGACCAGTCCCTCCAGTTCGCCTGCATGATTGGTCAGGAGCGCCCGAGCACCGGCGTAGCCTGCCTCGGTGCTAAAGCCAGATTCTACGTACAGGTCCGAATTGAAAGGGATGCCTCGCCGATGCAGCGCGTAGATGAATCCATCGCCCCGGCGGTCGGTTTGGGCCGACGGGCCTAAAAAACCAAGGCGGGTTCGGCCCAACGCGACCAGGTGACCGACTAAGCAATCCATGGCCGCGTATTTTTCCATGGTGATCACGTCAAAACGTACGTCGGATTCCCATCGACCGGAGTCGGAGCCGGCGACTATCACGATGTTTTTGGTCGACGCCAGGCCGAGAATCTCGTCGACGAGCTCCATATCGCCCATGAGGACAAGGCCGTCGATAAAGCGTTCGTTTACCAATCGGCGACGTTTATCATGCGAAAGATCATCGACGATATAGGCAAAACCAATGTGGTATCCCTGACGCAGAATCTCCCCCGTAACCCCTTCAAGTACTTGCGACCAAAAGGGGTCGGTAATCCGGTAGGTCGCTCGTAGCAGGAGACCAATGTTGTATGTGCGGCGCGCGATTTCGCCCACCGCCTTGTCGAGCCCCGCTCCCGCGGCTGCCGGCCGGTAATTGAGTTGGACCGCCGCCCTGCCAACCAGGGCTTGCTTTTCCGGCGACACCGCGCGGCCCCCAGTCCCGTTGAGCGCGCGTGACGCGGTAGCGACCGACACACCAGCGGCCCGAGCGACATCACGGAGAGTAGCTGCCACGTCCGTTTCCTGTTTCCTACAAGGTGTTTCCAAGATCCACATCATACAGCCGGGAAATCGGGGTGTCAATTATGGGTTTGGGAAACAGAACCCTTCAATGTGCCGTATTGACATGGCCACGATGGGTGGGCTATAGTGGTACCACTCCGTAGGGCCTGGCCGATTGGTCGCCCTACATTTCCAGTTTTTGCCGCGGATTCGCCGTTCGAGATCTGAAACATTTTGGAAACGAGCCATGCCAATCAGGCAGCGAGAAGTGTATCCCAAGAGGCCGCGTGTTTGTGAAACGCGGTATGACATCGACATGCCGCGCACGGGTATCGCGACCAAAGGATCATGCATGAGAGAGGAGGACACGGAGGTCTGATTGAAAGGCGGCGCCAGAGCGTCAGCCCGGAACTCTTCCCGGATCGATGTCCGGTCGTTCGTCATTATCGACGTGGTTATCGAGAAGGAGATACTGACATGGCACCAGCTCGGCGAACATTCCTTAAGGGCGCCGGCGCGGCCGCCGCCGCCGCCGCGCTTGGTAATCCCAGTGCTTGGGGACGCGTGTTCGCGGCAGGGAAGGCTCCTGTCACCTTCTGGTGTGTTCCATTTCTCAGCGGTGAGGACACCAAGATCTTCCTTCCCTGGTTCCTCAAGCATGATACCCTGCCAAATGCCCAGTTCACTGCTGATTATGGTCCGGGCGACTACGGGGTCCAGCAGGATAAGTTTCTTACCCAAGCCAAAACCGGCTCTCCTGATATACTGGAGGGCTTATGGGAAAACATGGTGGCCTATGTTCGGGCCGGTATTCTCTCGCCACTGACCAGCGAGTTCGCCGCCTGGGCGGATCATGGAAAGTTCTTTCCTTCCACGGTTAATGCTCTCAAGTACAACGGCCAGTTGTATGGCGTGCCGTACAACACCAATGCTCGAGGCATGTTGGTCCGGAAGAGCATCCTGAAGCATTATGGGCTCAAGATTCCCACTACCTGGGCTGAGTTGCTGGAGACCGCTTCGTATATCACCACCAAGGGCCAGAATGAAACAACCTACGGGCCGGTGCTCGGCATGTCGGGTTTTGGTCTTTGTACCAAGGTATCGTCGGTGCGCGGGCCTCAGGAGTGGATTTCCTGGTTCTTTCAGCTCAATCGCCACCTGTTCAAGCTTGACCCAGCCACCAAGAAGTGGTCGCTAAACTCGACACCGGCGGAGATCACCAAGGTCTACCAGTTCTACCATGATATGTTCTACGGGGCATCGGGCAAGAAGCTGCAAGCGGTCGATCCGCAATATCAGGGGATCGACTACAATTTCCTCGACATTGGCTATGTGACCGGGAAATTCGCCATGGTCCCCGAGGGTCCATGGATGTTGGGCTATCAGTCCTACGGTGGTCAGTCGAAATACATTATTGAGCAGGACACGGCCATTGTGCCGTTGCCCGTGGCTCCGGGCGGCGGCAGCGGCACCTACCTCGAGGTCAAGCCGCTCTTGCTCAACAAATTCAGCCCTAACCAAGCGGCGGGCTGGGAGGCTATCCAGTATCTTTCGTCCAAGAACATTCTGGGAACCTGGGCCGCCGATTCCGGCTTTATCGCCCCGCGGACGGATGTCACCGCGAATGACTGGTGGCACAAGGATTTCACCCAGCTTGTTCCCTCGGGGGTCGCGCTTGATCCCTTGAACTGGACCGCCGTATTCGACGCGATCTTCGCCGTGCTGCAAACAGTCGTGTATAAGCAGGCCAGCCCCGCGCAGGCTGGTACCGCCCTGCACGGCAAACTGACTCAGCTGCTCGCCCAGGGCGTGCTGTAGCACGTTCGGTGATTCCGGAATCTCCTGATCGCACCAGTAAGGACGGGACCGGCTTGAAGCTTCAGCTTCAGCCCGGTCCCGTCAGCCGCGCCGTCGCGTCGGTGCTTCGGATGCAGGACCGGGAATGGTTTGGCTACGTGCTGGCGCTTCCGGCGCTGGCCCTGATCGGTCTGGTCGTGCTGTACCCAGTGGTTCAGGGGGTCGTTCTGGGCTTTACCAATGCCAGTACGCTGAACCCAGGTCAGGAGACCAATGTTGGCTGGCTGAACTTTCAGAATCTGTTCGCCGATCCCGCCTTTTACAACGGTTTCCCCGGCGCCTCCGCGTTGGTCAATTCAGTGGAGTTGACCGCTATCGCGGTGGTCCTTGAATTGGTGCTCGGAACGGGGCTAGCCCTCTTACTGCGCAATAAAGTACCAGGCATCCAGATCTTCCGCAGCGTCACCATGGCAAGCTGGGTCATTCCCGTGGTGGCCACGGTGATGATGTTCAATCTGATGTGGCTGCCGCGATTCGGCCTGGTCAACATCATTCTCAGGGATATCGGCCAGGGACAACTTAACACCTACTGGTTCGGCAGCCTCAATCTGGCAATGCCCGCGATCATCATCATGCACGTCTGGCGGAACACGCCCTTTTTCGCGATCGCCCTCTTCGCCTCCATGCAAACCATTCCAAGCGACCATTACGAGGCGGCCTCCATCGATGGCGCCTCCTGGTTGTCGCGCTTCCGCCACATCACCGTGCCTGGGATCGCCTATGTGGCCATGATCATGGTGATCATCCATGTGCTCTTGACCTTCAACAATTTTGACTTTGTATATCTATCCACCGGTGGCGGTCCGGTGAATTCCACGATGGTCATGCCAGTCTACGTATATCTCCAGTTCTGGCACAACTATACGGCAGGCTATGCGGCGGCCGCGGGCGTCGTGATGCTGGTCATGCTGCTGGTCGTCACCATCCCGTACATATTCACGGTGAGGGAGGCGGAGTCGTGATCAATCGCATGACCCTGCCCAAGATGGTGGGCACCTATGCCTTGCTCTTTCTCTATTATGGCTTTTTCCTGATCCCCATCCTGTGGCTCGTCCTGCAGTCGTTCAAGACCAACGACGCCATATTTAGCGGAAGCCTCATCCCGCATTGGAATGATCTGACTCTCTCTTCTTACCGGGATATTTGGCAGTCCTCGGCAGGTTCGATTGAGACGTTCCTCAAAAACTCAACCATTATCGCCGTATCGGTGACCGCCGTCTCTCTCGTTGTCGCGACGCTGGCCGCATATGGCCTGAGTAAGTATAGAATCTGGGGACGGCGTGGGCTGCTGATCGTCCTCCTGACCTCGCAGATGTTCCCGGGTGTCCTGATCTTGGTGCCGTTCTATACCCTCATTCTGGATTTCCATCTTTCCAATACCT
>JANWHO010000315.1 GCA_025450375.1 Chloroflexota bacterium | reverse complement strand
GGGGTATGCCAGGGAAGAGATTGCCCACCTTCGGGCTGAGGGGGCGATCTAATCGCTTATCGAGGCGTGAGCAGCATGCTCACCGTAGAGATGACGCCCTGATGGCTGAAGCGTAGATGCCCAGCCATGGGTCGCCCTGCCGCTACAGCACATGCATGTCCAAGACAACGATGCGTGTACGATGAGCACATGACGCCAAGATACCTCGCTGTCCTGATCACGATCGCGGTCACCATGGCCCCCGCGCCGCCGGCCTCCATCGTAGTACGCGCGTCCCGACCATCCGTCATGCGCGCTATCTTTCTCGCGGGCACCGCCACTGGCATGGAGCGCAGCATTGACGCCGGCCGTACCTGGCACGCCGTGAACGGCGGGTTGCCGGCCCGCGCCTATATCAGCGCGCTGGCGGTGGCGTCAAGCAACCCCCATGTCGTCTATGCAGGCGTCTGGAACGGCGGTCTGTATGTCTCTCGCGATGCGGGGTCAAGTTGGCGGTCTGCTGATCGGATGGATATCGCCCTGGCACACTGGGCCGTCACTGGAATCGCGGTGGACCCTCCTGACGCGCGGGGACTGCGCGTGGTCGGCGGCGGGGACGGAATCGAGGCGAGCAATGATGGCGGACGCACATGGACGCATACGAACGGAGCGCTGTTAGCCTCGGTCGGCGTCATTGCGGCGGATCCCCTCCACCCTGCAATCTTGCTGGCTGGTTCCAATGTCAACGGCGTGCTGAAATCGACCGACCATGGCCGCACTTGGACACAGACCGGCGCCATCGCGATGCGCGCCTTGTTTAGCCTGGCATTTAACCCCTTCAGCCCAGATGTGGCGTTCGCGGCCGCCTCAAACGGCCTGTACGAAACAATCGACGGCGCGCGCACCTGGCAGGCAGATACGCGCGGCATCCATGCCGGCGCCGACTTCAGATCCGTGGCCGTTGACCCGCGGAATGGAGCGAACATCGTCGCGGCCACCCATGGAGGCGACATCTATCATTCGACCGATGGCGGTACGAGCTGGACGTTGGCCGCCAATGCCGCCGGGTTCCCCGCCTACGCGATCGCCTTCGATCCACTACGGAGGGGTCATGTCATACTCGGCGACAACCACGGGCTCATGGGCAGCGACGACCATGGCCACTCCTGGAGATCGCTACCCGCTCTCCAGGGCTGGCAAATCAACGTGCTGGCGGCTATACCGCACTAATCTTCCCATAGTGCCCCTGCCCCTTCGGGCACCCCGCGGTCGTTCGGTATGGGCTTCACCACGGCTTTATCCTACCCTGATCGAGGTGATGACCGCCACCGCTTCATTCTGAATCAAGCCCCGGTCCTCATATTGATTCCCTCGGCGTCCGCACGACCCATCACCCCAACCCTGGGATGTACTGTCGATAGGCTGGAAGCGGCGGAGTGTATAACTGAAAATCGTGGTCCCTTGTATGGTGAAAAGGGCCACACGGCGTTGGCCAATCGTGGCCATGCCGCCACCAGCTTCGGCCACCGGCCCGAACGAGGAGGTTGATCATGGCGACCACCGGCGAAACCATCTCGGTGTTGATCCCCGCGAGCGCGGAAGCAACCAGCGGTTTGACCACGAAGGCGCTGATCCCCCTGCCTAACGGGCTCACCGGGAAGGTGGTGGATGTCTCGCTGGATATCATGGGCGACGCCATCTCCGAGGTGGCGGACAAGGTGGACGCGCTGGTGGGAAAGCTCCATGGCGCTCCGCAACATGCAAAGCTGCAAGAGATCACCGTGGCCTTGACGATTACCGGAGAGGGCGGGATCAAGTGGGTGGTGGATCTCACCGGTTCCGCCCAGGGCACGTTGCAATTAACCTTCAAGGTCAATCCCTAGATAGAGCTATCAATAAAGAACATTCCCTTTGGACCACGAGGGCCGTACCCCACGCGGCAGTGTGTTTCGTGGTCCTGATGGTTGGCGCTGTCTGACCGAAAAGATCCCATGGCATGGGCTGGCCTCCGCGTCAATGGGCCCCTTTTCCCCCTCATGACGCGGCTCTTGGTGACGAGTACTAAGGAAACAACCTTTATTGTTGTGCATACCTATTTGGATGGTGAGGTGATTCCCTCGAAGTAACGCAGCAGGAGTGTAAACCGATTGCTCCCCATGTCTTGATGTGGCGGTTATCAGGATCCACATCTGAACTCACCGTGAAGCGGGTGCGCATACGCCAGTAGTTGGCCCGGGTATCTAGAAGGAACAGAAAAATCGTGAAGTGGTTGAATAACATTCGCATGACTCCCAAGTTGATCGGGAGTTTCATTCTGGTGGCGCTCCTGGCGGCCATGGTCGGCGGTGCGGGTCTGCTGGGGATGAACTCGATTAAAGCCAAGATGGATTGGGTCACCGGAAACAGTGTCCCGAGTCTCAATGCTCTGCATATCGTGGCCGCCGATATCAATGGGGCCATTCGCTTTACCCGTGGCGATGCCATGACCAGCGACCCCGCGCTGTCTCTTAGTTTTGAGGGGCAGGCGCAGGTGATGCGTCAAGACGCATGGCAGCAGTGGCAAGGCTATCAGGCGCTGCCCTATAATAACGGCCATGAGGCCGCGATCGCCGGCCAGACCCAGCCCATGTTGCAGGCATGGATGACGCTCGATGCGCGCGTTGGCTCGCTAAGCGCTCAGAACACCAGCGCCTCCAACACCGAGGCAAGCCGGATCTCACTGGGCTCGGAACGAGTCGCGGTGGCATCGCTCCTGAGTGGTTTGGATCAACTGATCACCATTAATCAGCAGGCGGTAGCTACGGGGGACGCGCAGGCGAAGTCGGCCTACAGCTCCGCCGTGAGCGAGGTGCTGATCGTGCTCGTTATAGCCGTCTTGCTGGCGATCGGCCTCGGCGTCCTGATCTCGCGCTCCATTTCACGCCCCCTGGCCGAGGTGCAGCGGGCCGCTATTGAGTTGGGCGCCCAGGATATTACCGGTCTGGCCGAGAGCATCGACGCCTTCGCCCAGGGCGACCTGACCGTGCGGGCCGCGACTACGGTAACGCCTCCCACCTATAGCAGCCGGGACGAGATCGGCCAGACCGCCGCCGCTGTCCGTCTGATCGTGGAAAAAGTCCAGGGCACGATCGGCGCCTACGAGGCGGCACGGGGTGAACTGGCTACCGTCATCGGCGAGGTAACCCGGTCGGCCGATCAGGTGGATGCCGGGGCCGCTCAACTGGCCGAGGCCACCACCCAGATCGGACAGGCCAGCATGCAGGTCTCGCGCGCCATTGAGGAGGTAGCCCGCGGCACCGGCGAGCAGAGCAAGAACAGCGCCGACGTGATCACCCAGATGGTCGATCTCAATGCCGCGGTCGAGCAGGTCGGGGGCGGGGCGGAGGCCCAGCGGAGCGCGGTAGGCCAGGCCACGCGGGCCATTGGCGAGTTACGCGACGCTCTGGGCCACACTACCACCAGTGTTAGCGCGGTGAGCAACGCGGCCGACCGGGCCGCCGTGACCGCTCGCGAGGGCGGGGCGGCGGTGGCCCAGACGATCACCAGTATCGACAGCGTGCGGGTGGCCGTGCTCAAGAGCGCCGAGCAGGTGACGGCCCTGGGCCAGCGCAGCCAGGAGGTGGGCCAGATCGTGGCCGCCATCGACGACATCGCCTCACAGACCAACCTGCTCGCCCTCAACGCGGCCATCGAGGCGGCGCGGGCCGGTGAGCACGGCAAGGGCTTTACCGTAGTGGCGGCCGAGGTGCGCAAGCTGGCTGAACGAGCCAGCAGCGAGACCAAGGAGATCACCCAGCGGATCGCCGCCATCCAGCAGCAAGTGGGTGAGGTGGTGCGGGCCATGGAGGTGGGGAGCGCCGAGGTGGAGAAGAGCGCCGCCCTGGGACGGCAGGCCGGCGAGGCGCTGCATGGGATTCTGGGGGTCGTGGAGGAGACCAATGCCCAGGCGTTGAGCATTACCAGCGCGGTGGGCCAGATGACCGCCAGCGTGGAAGCGGTGAGTGCGGCTGCCGAACATGTGGAGACCGTGGCCACCCAGACGGCCCAGGCGGTGGGCCAGATGCGGGATGGCACGGTGCGGGTGCAGGGCTCCGTGGAGAGCATCGCGGCCATTGGGGAGCAGACGGCGGCGGGCGCGGAGGAGGTCAGCGCCTCGACCGAGGAGCAGACCGCCAGCGTGGAGGAGATGAGCGCCGGAGCCCAGGAACTGGCCGCCCTGGCCAACGGGCTCAAGGAACTGGTCGCGCACTTCACCCTGGAGGCGGCGGCCCCGACCAGCAGCATTGGCCCGAAGGGGAAGGTCCACCGTCGGCACGCGGCCTAACTCAGAGCGGGGTACGGCGCCCGCTTCACCGTGGTCGATGCGGACCACGGTGAGGCGGGCGCTTTATTGTCTCCTCCTCCTGACTCGGGGCGAATTGGGGTATCCTCCAGCAGAGATTGCGCCGATATGTAGGGAGGGAGCTCCATGATCCTGGAAGGTACGGCATGGTGTTTCGGCGATGACGTGAACACCGATGTCATTTTGCCGGGTAAGTATTTGAAGCTGACCTCCGAGCAAGGGGCAGCGCATGTGATGGAGGGGATCGATCCCACCTTCGCCGGACGGGTGCAAGCGGGCAACATCGTGGTGGGAGGGGCGAACTTTGGTTGTGGCTCCAGTCGGGAGTCCGCCCCAGGGGCCCTGAAGTACGCGGGCGTGACGGCGGTGGTGGCGGTCTCGTTCGCTCGCATCTTTTACCGTAACTCGATTAACCTGGGCTTGCCGGTGCTCGTCTGCGCGGAGGCCCGGCGGATCACCCCCGGCAGCCGAATCGTGGTGGACGTGCAAGGTGGAGAGATACGGATACCGGCCACCGGTGAGCGGCTGGCCGCCGATGCCCTGAGCGGCCATATGCTGGAGTTGCTGCTTGCCGGCGGCTTGCTCCCCTTCCTGGAGCGGCGATTCCAGGAGCGCCAAAAGACCGGTGGCGCTCCTTCATGAGCGAGGAGGGGCAGGCTAAAGCGTCACCGCCCTCTCGGGTCACCACTCAGGCGCTCGATGTATTGCTCAAGTTGGAGGCCGAGCAGATCGCCACCCTCTTTTCCACTCGCTTCAACCTGGACCTCCCACCGATTCTCCGGCCTCTGCCCACCGAGTTGCCTCAACTGGATCTCCATCTGGAGCGCCTGGATAAGGTATTCGAGATGGTGGGCAGGGGGATCCTCCACATGGAGGCCCAGGCGCGGCTGGGGCGGCGTGATCTTCGCCGTTTCCTCGGCTATGGGCTGGCCCTGTTCGATGTCTACGAGGACCGGGAGATCT
>JANWHO010000314.1 GCA_025450375.1 Chloroflexota bacterium | reverse complement strand
TGGCCATGAACCAATGGGCCATCGATTTCTCGCGGTTCGGGATGTCCAATATCGCGGCGCCCGCCATGACCGGGCTCGGGCTTCTTGCCCTGGTCCAGAGCATGCGTCGGCCCATCGGCTTCTGGTTCGCCCTCTCGGGGGTAGTGCTGGGGCTCTCGGTGCTGACCTATGCCGGCGGCTTTCTGGCCAGCGCCCTGGTAGCCCTGGGGGTGGTCGCGATACGCCTGTGCTTTAGCCCACGGTTCCGGCGGGTCGCCTGGCCGGGGGCCTTACTCTTGCCGCTCGGGATGGCGGTCGGGGGAGCGCCGTTCCTGATCTCCCTCCTGCTGGACGCCGATTATACCCTGGCGCGCGAGCGAACCGTGTCGCTGTTCAATGAGTACCCCCATCTGTCCGACAGTCTCTCGGCCCTGGCGGGCAACATAAAGGCGCACCTCTTCATGTTCACCGTGGCGGGAGACGCCAACGGACGGCACAACTTGCCGGGTACGCCCATGCTGGATCCGGTGACCGGCGCCTGCTTCCTCCTCGGTCTGGGGATCGCCATCCGCTCCATTCGCCACTGGTTTTCCCAGATCCTCCTCCTGTGGCTGATTGCCAGCATGCTGGGCGGCATTCTGTCGCTGGACTTCGAGGCGCCTCAGGGAGCGCGGACCATAGGCGCAACCGCCCCTATCGCCTTGCTGGCCGCGCTGCCGCTGGCCGCGGTCGCCCGCCTGATCTGGCTCTGGATCGCGGCGGCTCCCGCCGTCTTATCCCGGTCTCGTGCGAGCAAGACGGCTCGACCACACTCCGTCTCACGATACGCGGGTGTCGTGGGCGTGCTGATCGCGGCGGTGGTCCTGTGCATCCCACTCGGTGTGGCTCTGGCCACCAACATCGACGATTATTTCAACCTGCACAACCACGATGCATCATCGTGGTCCGCTAGGGGTGGGATGCAGGCAATCACCGGGCGGGCCGCCGCGCGCCTGGCGGGCGAAGGATATGTCGTGCGGGTCTCTCCCTCGCTCGCGGGCGATCCGGCGTTGGAGTGGGCGGCGGGCCAGATCCCGCTGGCCGCGTATGACCCCAATGTTCCGGTTCCCTTTCCGGTTCCCGCCAGGGGCCTGGCTGTGATCATCCCGACCGCTGAACCGGCGGTGATCGCCAATGTACGCCAGGCTTACCCCGAGGCGCCGCTGATCCCCTTGACTCCGGCCTACGACAAACACGCCGTGGTGGCGGAGGTCGTAACGATCAGCGCCGCCGACGCGGAACGGAACGCCGGATTGACCGTGACCTTTGGCTCCGGTTCCTCGCCATTCTCCATCGAGCATGTCGTGGGAGGAGCTCCCTGGCCATTAGGGAGCGGATCGGCCACCGCGGTATCGCTGAAGGGCACCCTGGTGATCGGAGGGGACAGTGTGTGGACCCCTCTCTCCTTCAGGGCCCTGGGGCTCCGGCACGGCACGATCGTCATAGACGGTACGATCTGGAAGGATGCGGTCGCCGGGACCGAGCCCATCCTTCTGGGGGCGGGCAACCACTCCCTGGCCATTCAAGGGGTTGGTCAGGCTGGTCCAAGCGTCGCGCTCGAATGGGCGCGCGGGAATCCACTGGGGAACGCGGCATCGTGGACCTTGGTTCCAGGTGCCAATCTCGGATCGTCCCGACTCCCAACCGGCGGCCTATTGGGTCTCTATTATGCTGGTGCGGTCATTGCCGGGGCGCCGGTTTTGGAGCGGGTCGATGCAACCGTTAACACCTACTACCAACTGCCGCCAACCAATACGCAATTCCCGTTCTCGGCGCGATGGCGGGGCAGCCTCCTCGCGGCCAGCAGTGGGAACTACAGCTTTGCCCTGGACAGCACCGGTACCTCGGTGCTCTATATTGATGAGCGACCGGTGATTACAGAGCCGTCGGGGGTAAGCAGCCCCATGGTGACCGTGCCGCTGGCGGCGGGACGGCACCGGATCCGCGTGGACTATAATGCCACCGGCAGCTATCTTCACTGCTATCTGACCTGGATGCCGCCGGGCCAGATCGCGCGCGGCCCAATCCCGGCCCAGGTGCTGGAGCCCGACCACGGGTAGCGGTCCCGACCCGTTTCCCGAACCGCCCGGCGGGGACCTTCATGGCGGTGCTGGGCGCGGCTCCTCCTGGGTCCGTTCCTGACGCCGCAGACCATCCAGCATGAGCGAGAGGTAGCGATCGGTGCGGTCACCATCGGTCGGCGGCTCGACTGCCCAGCTGATTGCGTGGGCCAGTCTGAGAAGGTCAGAGACCTCAAGGTCGGGACGGATGGCCCCGGATTGCTGGGCCCGGAGAAGAAGCGCCCCCCCAGCGGCCCGCATGGTTTCCTTGCACCAGGCCAGATTGGAACCGTCCTCGCGCAGGGCGGTCTTTAGAAATAAGGCGAGGCCGCGCTGCGTGCTGCCGAATTTGACGAGGGAACGCAACCAGACCGCCAGTGCTTCCTCGGGCGACGGCGCGGCGAGCAAGCTCTCCGCTTCCTCGCGCAGCGCCTCGATTCGGGCCCGATAGACCGCTTCCGCCAGCGACTCGCGGGTGGGGAAATGCCGGTAGAGGGTCCCGATGCCCACCCCCGCGCGCCGCGCGATGTCCTCGAGCGATGCCTCCATCCCGTGCTCGGCGAACGCGGCGCCGGCCGCCGCCAGCAAAAGATCATAGTTGCGCCGCGCGTCGGCACGCATCGGGCGAGGGAATGGGGTTAACGCATCAGACGTACTCATAGGACTTCCCGCGCCGTCGCGCGAAGCGGAGGGACTCTCCGTATACTAACGAACATTCCATTGCAAAACGGAGGGAGACTCCGTATACTAACTACTTAAGCGGAGTTACCCTCCGCTTAGCGCCCAAAGCCCACGCGGGCTGGACGCACGTCCTCCCCAAAGTATACCAGAAGGGGTTGCTTGACCATGGCTCAGCGCATCACCGATCCGCGATACGACGAGAGGGAAGACCTTCAACTGATCCAGACCCGAGAAGACAGCCCTCGGCGCGGCCACTATCCCAGCATCGCCCTGGCGGTCATCGTGACCTGCCAGCTCATGATCACCCTGGACGCCACCGTGGTGAACGTCGCCTTGCCCAGAATCCAGAGTAGTCTGCACTTCTCGCCCACCAACCTGTCGTGGGTGCTCAACGCCTACACCCTGGCGGTGGGCGGCCTGCTCCTGCTGGGCGGACGGGCCGGCGACATTCTGGGCCGGCGGCGCTTGTTCATCGGCGGCATCGCGCTGTTTACCCTCGCCTCGCTGCTTGGCGGCTTCGCCACCTCATCCTGGTGGCTGCTGGCCAGCCGGGCGGCGCAAGGCGTCGGGGCCGCCGCCGCCGCGCCGGGCGCCCTCGCCCTGATCGCCACCAACTTCGAGGAGGGTCCGGCCCGGAATCGCGCCCTGGGCGTCTTCTCGGCCGTAGCCGCCACCGGCGGATCGATCGGCCTGATCCTGGGCGGCGTCCTCACCTCCTGGGTGTCCTGGCGCTGGGTGCTGTTCATCAATGTACCGATTGGCATCTCGGTGATCGCGCTAGCCCCGCTGTTCGTCCGCGAGTCCGACCGTCATCCAGGTCGCTTCGATCTGCTCGGGGCGCTCACCTCGACGTTTGGCATGACTTCGCTGGTCTACGGCTTCATCCGCGCCGCCTCCAATGGGTGGAGCGACAGTGTTGCCCGCCTTGCCCTGGCGGTCGCCGCCGTCCTCCTCGCCCTGTTCCTCTCCGTGGAGATCCGGGCCAGGCAGCCTATCGTGCCCCTGCGCCTGTTGGCCAACCGGAACCGGGCCGGCGCCTATCTCAATATGCTGCTCTTGCCGGCCACCATGTTCGGCATGTTCTTCTTTCTCACCCAGTTCGTGCAGGATGTGCTCGGCTTCAGCCCGATCACGGCGGGCTTCGCCTTCCTGCCCCTGACCCTGGCGATCTTCACCGCGTCCCGGATTGTCCCGCGACTCCTGCCGCGGTTCGGCCCGAAGCCGTTCCTGGTAGGCGGCGCCACCCTGATCCTGGCCGGCATGATCTGGCTTACCCAGATCTCATCCGGCACGACCTATGCCCAGGGCCTCCTCGTCCCGATGCTGTTGTTCGGACTCGGCGCCGGGTGCAGCTTCATGCCGGTCACCATGACCATCCTCGCCGGGGTGCCCCGGCAGGAGTCCGGCGCCGCCTCGGGGCTGCTGCAAACCATGCAGCAGGTGGGCGGCGCCCTGGGGGTGGCCATCCTGGTCACCGTCTTTGGCACGGCCAGCCGGGACGCGGCCAGGCATCCCCTGGCGAGCGCCACTCCAACAATGCAGGCGCATCATATCATGGCCCACGGAGTGGCCAGCGCCTTTACAATCAGCACGATTTTCGCGTCATGCACGCTCCTGATCGCCCTGTTCGTGATCCGCGCCAGAGCTACAAGCACCCAGTAGATCAGGGGGGTGAGGCATCTCGGTACGCCCCGCCCCTAAGTTGGTGCCTACACTCGTCCGCGCGACGCCAGCAAGCTCGTCTAGTTATGTGTACCAGATCCCGCTCGCTTCCAGGCTCGCTCCGGCCGCTAGCACGGTCGCCTCCGCGCCTGGCGGCCCGATCAATTGTAGGCCAATCGGGAGACCTTCGTCGGTGAGGCCGACCGGAAGGCTGAGCGCCGGCAAGCCCAGAAGGTTAAACGGTGAGGTGAATCGAGTTCCATCCGGTACGCCCAGTGCGGGGGCGCCGAAGGGCATGGTTGGTGTGCTCAACAGGTCGATCCGCCCGAACAACGCTCGCGCTTGCTCCCGCAACATGGCCCGTGCCTGTGACGCCCGGACATAGGTGGATGGCCCATGGAGTAAGGCTTGCATCAAGCGGCGGCGGGGAAACTCCCCGACGTCGTTCCATCCAGTCCGCAACCGCTCCGCATGGAGGGTGAACGCCTCCAGGGTCAACATGGCTCCGTTCACATGCCGCGCCAATTCCAACCAGTCTACATTCACCGGCACCAGATCGGCTCCGGCCGCGGCCAGGGCGGCCAGACCCTGGCGCCAGGCAGCCAGCACTCGGTCCGTGGCCAGCGAGATTCCGGATCCATCATCGCCAAGCACTCCGATCCGTAGCCCCGCCGGCACCTGAAACGGCAACGGCGGAGCCGCCGCTAGAGTTCGCGGATCGCGAGGATCGGGACCGGCCAGTAGATCGAGCAGGTCGGCGGCGTCACCGACCGTGCGGGTCATCGGTCCCAGATGATCCAGGGACCAGGAGAGCGTAACCCCTCCATGCAGCGAGGTCCGTCCATGGCTGGGCTTCAGCCCCACGATTCCACAGAAAGCGGAGGGGATGCGAATCGAACCACCGGTGTCGGTGCCCAGGGCGGCATAGACGAGCCCGGCGGCTACCGCCGCACCGGACCCGCTGCTGGACCCGCCGGTGTCGCGGCCGGCGTCCCAGGGATTCGCGGTGGGACCGTAATGAGCGTTATTGGAGCCGGGCGAATAGGCGAATTCCGAAAGGCGTGTCTTCCCCACGATGACCGCACCCCCAGCGCGGAGCCGCTCTACCGCCGCCGAGTCAAGGGTGTCGAAACCCGGCCAGGGCCGGCTCGAACCGGCATAGGTGGCGGTCCCCCGCATGGCCAGCAGATCCTTCACCGCCACGGGCACCCCATGATACGGCCCTCGGAAGCGCCCGGCGCCAATCTCTCGATCCGCCTCACGGGCCGCCGCCATTGCTTCCTCGGCGAGCACGACCTGGAAAGCATTCAACGCGGGGTCGCGGCGGGCGATCCGCTCCAGTACCATGGTCGTCAACTCGGTAGAGGAGAGCCGCCGCTCGCGAAGCAACACCGCGACTTCGCGCGCCGAGGCGAAGGCCAAGGGATCCTCGGCCCGATAATCGGGTGGGATCGACTGCCGACCCGCCGGCGTCCGGCCGGTCGGTACCGACTCTCCGTACAGCCGGGATGGCTCGCCTGAGCCGGCTCGCGGATAAGAAGTAACATCCACCTGCCGGTCATGCCCTATGGCGGCGATGGCGCGATCGAAGTTCGCCACGGCGGCTGGATACCCCTGTTCCTGGATGTCCCGCAGATCGTCGTCGGTGGCCGGAATGCCTGCTATGGCCAGGTTGGCGCGAAGCCTCGCCATTAGACGGGCGGCCTCTTCCTCTCGCTCCATCGTCCTGTTAACCCTCCAATTCCGCTATTCTCACCCCATGAACGAGGCTCAAACGTGATGGCATACGCGCGTGAGCGGTTTCCGTTTGGCGCTACTCCGCCGGCACGGCCTCGGGAGGGATCCGCTGGGGCAGGATCTCCAGGGCCAGGACCGCGGACTCCCGGACCTCGGCGGTCTCATCGGCCAGTAAGGCGCGGATCGCCGGCTCGGTGCTTTGCTCGCCCAGGGTTGCCAGGGCTCTGGCGGCCGCCGCTCGTTCATTCGCGGGCTCGGCGCCCAGGGCGGTCAGTAAGGCCGGCACCAGCTCATAGAGGTCAAGCTCGCCAGCCACCCGAAACAGCCGGGCCCGGAGCCCCGGGTTGGACACCGTGGCCAGTCCGGATTCCATGGCCTGTAGAACGGTGGCCGTATCGCGCTCAACCTCAAGCCCTTCCTGGGCCATCAGGTCGGCCACCGGCTGGCGGGAGCCGCCGAGCACGGTCCTCAACCAGGCCGGCAGGTGGTCCGGAATGATCGGGCGCGGCTCCAGAGCCGTATGCAACCGGATTAAAGTGGGATGATGCTCTCGCGCCCATTGGTAGAGTCCAAGCGTCAGTTCGGCATCCCGCCAGGCATAGGCGAGGAGAGGTAGGCTCAACGGGCGATGTAACCAATCGCTCCGCTGTAAGGACTTATCCATCCCAATGCCAAAGGCCCGCCGGGCCAGGGCGGCCAGACTTGCCTCACCCTTCCCGTAGGCCGATCGGGCCAGATCGCTCAGGTCGCATACCTGCCGCAACGGCAGGTGAGCCCCCTCCAGCATGTCACGATCCAGGCCGATGCCATGGAAGACTTTCACGATCCGTTCAGAGCCCATAATCGGGGCGAGCGCCGAAAGATCGCGAATCCTGAGCGGATCGATAGCGAAGGTCAGACCCTCGATGGCGATCTGGAGGAGAGCAAAGCGGCCATGCCGCTCGCGGGGAGGAACTCCCGCCTCCACGTCCACCCCGATAACGGGAGCGGCGGCTAGCTGAGCGGCGACCACCGGCAGATTGTCCGCCTGATCAATGAGGCTGCGCTTCCCTTGGGGCGGGGCCGGCGGAAAGCGACCGTCCACCGTCATCTGAGCGCCAGGGCCGGGCGGCAGCCCTTCTCCGTACGACTGCCGCTCCTCACCCCTGCCGCGGCCCCTCTCGCTCCGGCATCGGTGCCTCACCCGATCCATGAATGCGGCCGTGGGTCTCTTGCTTGAAACCGCGAATCGATTTCCCGATCGCCGAGCCAAGGGAGGGAATCTTCCCTGGGCCCACCAACAACAACAGCACGACTAACACCAAAATGAGTTCAGGTAGGTGACCAACCAGCATGGACTTGCTCCTTCCACGAGCAGCCGATCCATGGCGTGCCCAGATCGGTCCACGGATCTCAGGAGCCATTGTGACGAGTATACACCGCCCGGCCCCTATTCGGCAGGCTACATGATGCTCAATGGCTGATTGGAACCCGCTTGGACAGGAG
>JANWHO010000313.1 GCA_025450375.1 Chloroflexota bacterium | reverse complement strand
GACCCGCTTGTAGACCTGGGCGGTCACCCGGACGCCGCCAACCGTGTGCATGCCGTCGTCGGCCACGGTCACCAGACGGATGGGGGCGGGCTTGCCGGCCACGCTTACGTAGTCCGCTGGGCGGATGCCCACATAGAGGGCGGCCTTATGCACGATCACCTGCGTGTTGTCCGACACCTGCTGGGCATCGGGCCCGGTCAACGTCGCATCCAGAGTGTATTGCTGGCTCAGTTGATAGTGCTTGATGTCGGCGGGGACCGTGAAGTGGAAGTCACCGTGACTATCGGTGGCGCCCGATCCCTGGGTGGACTGCTGGCCGAAGAAGGTCTGCTGCTGGGTCGCGGCGTAATCCTGGTCCACGAAGGCATACTCAGGGAACAGCGGGCTGCTGAAGGTGAAATCATTCTGGGTGAGATTCCACTGGACGGGAGCATGGGTCAAGGGGGCCCCGAAATAGTAGTGGGACCGCACCTGGACGCCAATCTTGTCGCCCTGGGTGTAGTTGGCATTGGCGCCGCGGTCGCTGATCACGCTCACCGCGTAGCTCGGTTTCTTGTACTGCGCCACCAGGAACGAACCCGAGACGTTGCTCACCCCGATCCCGGCGTTGATCTGGTAGGTGCCCACCGAGGCGGCGGGGCTGAGCGGCACCTTTCCATTGAAGGCACCGAACGGGCCCACGGTCAAGCGCGTGTTGTAGATCATGTTCTGGCGGGCGTCCATAATTTGTACTTGCACCGGAGTGCCCGGAGCGACGGCCCCGTAGCGGCCATCGTTATCGCGGCGGACGATGCCCTTGAAGTAGATCGATTGGCCCGGACGATAGATAGGGCGCTCGGTGGTCAGGTAGAGCCGGATAGGGGTCACGTAGAGACTATTGGGGAGATTATAGTCCCAGGGGCCGATCCCGTTGTTCCAATTCAGGTCGGCGGCCGAGACATCGCTACCGTGGCTGAGCTGCGCTTGCAGGCTGAGCTGGGCCAGGGAAGTCTGGCGTGGCAGACCATGCACGGTAGCCTGGAAGATGCCTTGCGGGTTGGTGGTTCCGCTGGCCCAGACGCGGTGCTTGCGGTCGATGATCCGGACGGTCTCCCCGCCCACCGGCTTCCCGGTCTTGAGGTCGGTAGCCCAGACGAATGCCTGTTGCTGGCCGATCTTCAGGGTGACGGCGGTATGGGTGATCAGCACCAACAGATGGTCGCGCGCCGTCCCGCCATCGGCGTTCACCAAGTAATAGCCGGGGCCCATGGGTCGGCCGGCCACGGTAAGTGGTTGGCGGACCAACAGGCTCTGGTTCACCTTCGCGCTGGAGGGAACCGACCATTGGCCGACCAGTGGCGCCCCGGCCGGGGGCATACCCGACCAATTATTGGGTGGACTATCGGCGAGGCCGAGGAACTGATCGGCGGTCAGCCGGTACAGACTGAGATTGACCGTGGCTACATTGACCACATGGGCATAGAGGTTGGCGCCCAGATAGGCATCGTAGACGGCGCTCTGACCCTGATTGACCAGGGAAATGCTGGGAGTGGCCGGCTGGGTGGTGAAGGCCAACGTGTAGGGGGCGGCCAGCGCCTGCCCGGCGGTGCCGAGCGGATGATTATTGATCGTGATCGTGTAGGACGTGGACGGCTTGAAGTCCCCGCTCACGGTCAGCATGGTCCCGGCATCGTTGACATAGGAATACTGATAGTCCGGCTTGGGGCTGATCAAGATCGCGTGCTGGGCACGGCTCTGGCTGATCGGGACGGAGAAGTTGATCGCGATCCCAGGATTGGCATTGAAGTTGGTCTGGCCGTTCGTGGGCGTCGTATTGGTAACGCTCAGGGCCCCGGTCACGCGGTAGGTCCAGGTGTACGGGGCGGTCATGGGGATGGGCCCCGCCGTGCCCCGCACTCCCGCCGCCACCGTGGCTTGCATGGAGGCGCCCAGGGGGAGAAGATGGGCCGGGTGAAAGGTCATCACCGTGTTGTGGATCGGCGGCGGGGGCGGCCCACCATTGGGGCCTCCGTTGGCGCCGGGCGGCACCACGGCCCCGGCCCCGTTTGGCTGGGTGGCGATCAGCTTGTCGTTCCAGGAGAAGGTTCCGGGAACCGGAACGCCATTGGCGCGGAGGCTGAAGGCGTCCTGGGCCGAGGCGCGTTGCACCGGCACGTTAAAGGTAATCTGCACCAGATCCTGTGGCAGGGAGAATTGGGTACCAGCCACCGGCGCCACGGCGCTTACGGCGGGGCTCATGGTGGTGAAGGTAAACGAATAGGGGCCGGGGAGGCGCGAGCCGTCCTGGGCGGAAAACCCATCCGATACCGTGACTTGATAGCGAGTGCCCAGGGCCAGTCCCTGGGTCAACTGGTAGACCCAGGTCGTGGTGGTGATCCATTCCCCATGACCGGGCGCCCGAGGGGAAAGCTGGGCCGGCACATGGGCATTCGCCACCCCTACGTCATTGAGGGTGACCACTGGGCGGTCGAAGGTGATCGAGACCAGGGCTTTCCCAGGCACGTCCATGGCGCCCAGGGACGGGGTGGTGGAGAGGATTCTTAGGGCCGAGGCGGAAGCGGCATGGCTGCCGCTGGAGGTTAAGGCGGCGCCGGCAATGAACACGAGGCACAACGCAATGCGGGTGAGCGCGACGAGCGGGATGCCGCGCCCGTGTCGTACGGGCGACCGTCTGGGTGTCTGCATGGTGGTCTCTGGATCCTTTCTCAGGGACAACGATCAATCCCCGGCTTCGACGGGGCGGAAAAATACGGTTGGGATGGCGCGATACGGGAGTACTACTATCCTTCCTATCATGGCATGGTAATGCTTAGCTTACTAGAGAGGTGTTTGGGGTTTGAGCACCTTCACCACGGACATGCCGCTCAATACTGGGTGGCCTCGTATGTCCTCACCGATCGCCTGGAGACGGTAGGTTCCAGGGCTGAGCGGCCACAGCCACTCGCCGCCCAGGCCGGAGAAGCGATGGGCCAGACGCCCATTCACCAGTAAGTGGAGCGACCCTGGGCGGATTCCGCTGGCTTGCACCTGCACCGGCGCTTGTTGGTAGGCAAGCGGGACCGAGGTATTGATCTGGAACTGGCTCCCGGTGGCCGGTTCGCCCAGGGCCACCACGGCGGGCGGCGGGGTCGGGTGGGTGGCCGCGCGGGGCTGGGTGCCGGCGATGAACACCTCGGCGAAGTGGTCGGGGCAGGCAGCGGTCGGGGGGAGCCCGGTGCCGGGGCAGATCGTCTCCTGGACGATGTCCGGCGGCCGCGAGAAGCCGCTGACCGGCAGGTTCTGGAGGGCGGACTCCATGAAGTCGTGCCAGATCGGGGCGGCGCCGGAGATCCCGGTGACGTCGCGCATGGCCGTGTTGTCGGCGTTCCCCACCCACACTCCGGTAACCAGTTCGGGGGTATAGCCGACGGTCCAGTTATCGTGGAAGTCGCTGGTGGTACCGGTCTTGGCGGCGGCCGGGCGGTCAAGCAGAAGGGGGCTACTCTCGCCGAAGGCCGGCATGCGGGCGCTATTATCGGAGAGGATGCTGGTGATCAGGTAGGCGACCTGGGGGCTCAGGGCCCGTCGTCCGGACGCGGGCCGCCACTCTTGCCACACCTTGCCGGCGCTATCGACCACGCGGAGAATGGCCACCGGGTCGTGGTGTATTCCGCCGGTGGCGAAGCTGCCGAAGGCATCGGTGAGGTCGAGCAGGCGCACCTCGCCGCCGCCCAGGGTAAGAGCTAGACCGTATCGGCGCGCGTCGTTCATGGTGGTGATCCCGGCGGCGTGCGCCATGTTCAGCATGGCGGGGATCCCCACGTGGGCCAGCACCTTGACGGCGGGGATGTTATAGGAGTTCGCCAGCGCGGTGCGGAGGGTAACCGGACCATGGAACTGCAAATCGTAGTTTTGCGGCTGGAAGGGGATTCCCTCCTTGGTGGGGAAGGCGCTTGGGACGTCGTCCACCACGGTGGCGGGCGTGTAGTCCCGCGAGAAAGCGGCGGCATAGGTGAAGGGCTTGATCGCCGAACCTGGCTGGCGGGGAGCAATGGCCACGTTGACCGCGCCATTGATTCTAGGGTCGCTGTAGTTCGCGCTCCCCACCATGGCCAGGATCTGTCCGGTAGTGGGATCCATGCTGACCAGGGCCCCATCGTGGACCAGGTGGTCCTTGGTCAACTGGCCGACATGGAAGCGAACGGTGGCCTCGGCCTGTTGCTGGAGGTTGAGATCCAGGCTGGTGGTGACTTGCAGGCCGCCTTTCTCCAGCGCGGCCCGCCCATACTGCTGTTCGAGCAACCCCAGGACATAAAAGACGAAGTGGGGGGCCAGGATGTTGTCGGTGGGGGCGGCGAGGCCGAGCGGTTCGGCGTTGGCCTGGGTCTCCTGCGCGGCGGTGATGTAGCCGTCCCGGTGCAGCAGCCCCAGCACCTCATGGCGGCGCCCGCGAGCCTCGTCCGGATTGATCAAGGGATTATAGAGGGTGGGGCCCTGGGGGATGCCGGCCAGGAGCGCGCACTGGGCCAGGTCAAGATCGGCGACCGGACGACCAAAGTAGCCTTCCGATGCGGCCTCCACCCCGTAGGCAAGGTTGCCGTAATACACGTTGTTCAGGTACAGGGCCAGGACCTGATCCTTGGAGTAGCGCAGGTTGAGCTGGAGGGCCAGCGATGCCTCGTGCAGTTTCCGGGTCAGTGACCGCTGGTCGCGTTCGGCGGCGGTGAGCAGAATGGTGCGGACTAACTGCTGGGTGATCGTGCTTCCCCCATAGGCGGCCCGCCCCAGGCGGGCATCGAGGAATAGCGAGCGGACGATCGCCGCCGGATCGATACCGGGGTTGTGGTAAAACGACCCATCCTCGGCAGCGATCGTGGCTTGGCGGAGGGCAAGGGGGATGGAGGACAACGGCTCGATGACCCTTCTCCCGCCCGGTCCCACCACCTCATAGAGGAGGCGTCCATGGCGGTCGTAGATGCGGGTGCTGGGGGCGGGCACGTAGGGATTGAGGTTGGAGGGGAGAGGGTAGATGAGAAATAAAATGATGATCCCCACGGGAATCGCCAACAGTCCCGCGGCCAGGACGAGCAGCGCGCGCCGCAGCCGGCGCCGCCGCCTGCGGCGCGCGCGCGGGGGCGTCTCCGCACCACGGGGCAACCAGCCCGCGAGCCTCACGTTCTCCTCATTTCCCCGGCAAATCTAGCTTCGCTGTACAGCTTAACGACGCGGGACGCCGAAACATTACACAGAGCCAATCCATAGGGACGAGGATGAGGGCTCCCCGGAGCCCTCAAGCACGTCCCGAAGGATTTTTTTTCGAGTTTTCGCGGCGGGTGAGGCCCTGGG
>JANWHO010000312.1 GCA_025450375.1 Chloroflexota bacterium | reverse complement strand
GTCGGTGACACGCTCCATGTGGTCTACGATTGGGACAGCCTGACCCGCGACCAGGAGACAACCATCGTGGCGCAAGCGGCCACGACCGGCCCCATGAACTGGCTCTTCCCGGAGCCGCCCGTGGCGCCGAGCCCGGAGGAGGCACGCGCCTTCATCGCCGAGTACGAGGCGGTGCGCGGCGCCTCCTTCACCGACGCCGAGTGGGGGGGCATGGCGGCCGCGACGACCTACGCCCTGGCGTACGGCGCCCGCCTGGAACACAGCTTGCACCCCGACGTCACCGATTTCCCGGCGGGCGGTGGGCGAGCTCGTCTCGCCGAATACGGGAATGCTTTCCTGCGCCGGTAGGTCGAAATCAGACACCGATGCAGCGTGTGCCGCTCCCTTTACTATGAGGTTGCCCGCCGTGCTGTCCAGGAGTGGGTCAGATCAGGGCTGATAGATCCCGGTCTCCTGTCCAGGCGGCTTCCAGCCTGAATGGGTCTTGCCGTGAGGCCCGCGGGCGATGAAGTCCATGGGCAAGACGACCGAGTCGAGCTAGGACTCCCCACGTGAAACTCAGCCTCCCCGGTCAGGTCTCCAGGTGGAACACCTCGTCAAGGGTCTTGGATTCCACGATCCCGTCCTCGCCGAAGGCCATCAGCGGCTCCATCACCGCGCCCCAGCGCATGTGTACATCGGAGTGCCAGAGGCGATCCCAGGCGTCCTCGGACTCAATCTCGGAGAAGAGTACCAGCAGTGTGCCGTCCACCACGGTGGTCATGCCGTGGATACCGCACCGCTTGATCTCCTCGACCAATTCGGGCCAGATCTGGTCGTGCTGATGCTTGTATTCGGCGAGCGCGCCGGGCTTGAGCCGCATCGCGAAGGTTCGCCTGATCATCCCATCCCTCTCTTCTCTCGACTATCGGGCGGTGGATTCCCACCACCCATTATCCCCACCAGCGTCCCTCACGGCGCGTCGATTTCGTCTATGCGTGCCAGCGCCAGCGGCCGCAACGTGAGTCGCAGGTGACCATCCGCCAACTCCTCCTCGTTACCGGCAGCCCGATAGCCGGCGGGATCGTGCATGGCCTGTATCGCGGTTTCCTCGTCCAGCAGACGCACTCTCACCCGCCGGCCCGCGAACGGCCCGATCAGCACGGTTCGCGGCTGATTGGTCAGGTTGGCGGCCAGGACATGCGCGCCGGCGGCGTCGCGCAGCGCCAGGCCGTCCACCGCGAGCGCGTCATCGGTACGCAACTCCAACACATCGGCGGCCTTCCATTCGGCCAGATCCGCGAAGACATGGTAGAGCGGAAACACGATCCCGGGTTGGGACGGGAACCGGTCCGGCAGCGGTGGGCCGGCATCGGTCTCGATCAGACCCAGCCAGCCGGTTGTCTCGTAGTAGGTTAGCGAGGCGGCGCCACTCTCGGCCAGATACTTCACGCTGACCGCCGTCCAGCCCGCGCCGAAGAGCGATGCCTGCCGCACATCCACGTTGCCGGGTAGACCGTCGGGCTGAGGTGGTCCCGCCGCGTACGGGCCGTCGCGACCGATGAAGGACACCGGACTGATGACAATCGGGCGGCCGGCGCAGAGGGCGCGCGCCGACTCCACCACATCCGCCTGGGCCGCCAGGTTCTCAACCAGCGAGGTGTCGTCGCAGGCATGCGCCTGCGGATTGATCGAGAAGACCACCGCGTCCATGGCCGCCGCCTCCGGCGGATCGCGATTGATCTCCGCGAAGAACTGCTTGGTGCCGCCCGCCAGCGGCACATCCTCCGGCAAGGGACGCAGGCGTTCGCGCACGCGGCGTACCAGGCGCCCAGGCGTCGAACCCGCCACGGTGCTCCGGCCGCCGCTGTCCTGGAATATCAGAACCCGCGCGGGCGCCAAGGACAGCGCCGTCAGCAGCCCGGCGCACTCGCCGATTGCCGTGTCCGTGTCATCGGTCACGAAGAGCGCCAACTCCAGCCGCGATCCCAGCGCCTCGATGTCCGCGGCCGCTCGCCGCAACGCATCCTGCCAGCCCGGACGATCGAGGTACAAATCCACCCGCACATGATCCAGTCGAAGCGCCCGCAGCAGGCCGGCCTCGCGGCTGGACAGCGTGCCGCCATGGCTCGCCAGGCAGGTGCCGATCGGCGGCAGACGCCTGCCGGTTGGCCGTCCGAGAGTCAGGCGTACTATGTTCTCCTCGGCGTGCCGCTCGGGCGCCGGCCCGCTAACCTGGAGCGTCACTCCCTGGCGCAGTTCCTGGCCCGCGTGGGCTTCGATGGGGACGGGAATCGAGAGCGGGGTGCCGTAGCTCTTGAAGTTGCCGTCGGTCCAGTTCCGGTGATCCTGCATCTCGAAGAGGTCGCCCTCGAAGGCGAAGCGTACGGTGATGCCGTCCCGCGGCTCCAGGGTCAGCGAATCGTAGGGGGCGAACATGGCGGTCAGCCGCCCATCCTGAAAGAGCTGGGGGGCGATCCGCGACGGGAGCACGCCCTCGAGAGGACCATCCGGCGTCCGCGCCGTGAAGGGCCGCCCAACCGTGCCGGTCAGCGGATGATGCACGTTGAAACCGATCTTGCAGTAGCGGCAGTCGGACCCGGCGACCCCATCCATGCTATAGCTGATCACGCCATCGGCGGTGCCCACGATCCGCCCGCGCCAGGAGAAATCGATGTCCCCATGGTGGTGGCGAGCGGTGAAGCCGACGCTGAAATGGTCGGCGGCGATAGCGAGTTGCCAATCGGCGAATCGAGCCGGAATGGTGTTCCAGACCTCGTCACGTACCGCGACGTAGATCCGTTGCGCCACCTCAACCTCGCCAAGGCGCACCCGGCGCAGGTCGGCGCCGTCCAGCAGCGCGGTGAGTGGTCCCGCCCGCAGTTCGTGCCGGGTAGGCGGCGCGCCATCACGCCCATAACGGAGCTGACTGAGAGAGAGCGACATCCCGCGACTCCCGGATGGCTGGCTTGATGCAGCAATCGTCACCGGAACCGTTCCATCAAGAGGATACGAAGTTGCGTACCCCCTGTCAAGCCTGGGGCGCGCCGGATGATCCTTATGACCATTGAAGGCGCGGGCGGCGCTCTGTATACTCCAAAGGATCGCCGGAATGGATTCCAGCATCGAATGCGCCGAGGCGCGGGCATTGTCCTATGGATACTCGGCTCGGGCCCATAGCGGAAGCAGGAGGGATATGGAGCGTTCGGCTCGGCTTTCCGGCAAGGTGGCGGTCGTGACCGGCGCCGGACGCGGGGTGGGGCGCGCGATCGGCGAGGCGCTGGCCGCCCAGGGGCTATCCGTGGCGCTCGTAGCGCGGGGCGAGGCGCAACTGGCGGAAACTCGCCAGGCTATCCGCGCCGCCGGCGGCGTCGCCGAGATCTTCCCGATCGACGTGACCGATACCGAAGCGGTCCTGGGACGGTTGTTGCCCGAGGTGACGCGGGCGCTCGGTATCCCGTCGGTGCTGGTGAACAGCGCCGGCATGTACGGTCCCATTGCCCTGCTCAAGGACAGCGATCCGGAGCACTGGATCCGCACGGTCCAGGTGAATACCTTCGGCGCCTACTTGACCTGCCGCGCCTTCGTCGCCGGCATGATCGACAGTGGATGGGGTCGCATCATCAACATCAGCTCCGCCGCGGCCCTTCACCCCCCGGGCCCGCTCACCAGCGCCTACGCGGTCAGCAAAATCGCGCTGAACGCGATGACTCGGAGTCTGGCCGCCGAGCTCACCGGCACGGGGGTGACGGCCAACGCGCTGCATCCCGGTGACCTGAAGACGGAGATGTGGCGGGAAATCAAGGATCGGGCCGCGCTGCTGGACGAGGAGGGATCGGGCCTTCGTGACTGGGCGGCCTGGGTGGAACAGACGGGCGGAGATCCACCGAGCAAGGCCGCCGAGCGGGTGCTCAATCTGCTTGGTGACGACGCGGCCGCGATCAACGGCCAGTTCCTGTGGATCGAGGGCGGCTTGCAGACACCGTCCGGGATGCCCTGGACCCAGGAGTAGCCTGCCCAGCGCTCTGGCTAGGTTCGTGGCCCGGTCCGCCGCCGCGGGCCTAGCCCCGGCGCAAGTCCCCGGGCGGTTCTCTGTAGGGGCACCGGGTACCCCTACGACTGAAGGCGGACTTGCGCCAGACCGTACTACCGCCGGCGCCGGGCGCGGGCGCCGAACAGGCCGGCCCAGCGATCCAGAGACACGGCGGCGATGGTCACGATGCCGACCGCGACCAACTGCACGAAGGGATCCACCAGGTTGAGGTTCAGGCCGTTGGCCATCGTGCCCAGCAGGAGGGCGCCGGCCAGCGTCCCCACCACCGTACCCCGGCCGCCGCTCAGGCTGGCGCCGCCGATGATCACGGCGGCGAAGGTGGGGAAGGTGATGTTGTTGATACCGGCGTTAGGCGAGGTCGAGCTGATGAACGAGAAATCCAATATGCCGCCCACGGCCGCGCAGAGCCCGCTGATCGCGAAGACCCAGAACTTGTAGCTCCTGACCGGCAGTCCGATCAGGCGGGCCGCCTCGGGATTGCCGCCGATCGCGGTGAGGCGGAAGCCGAAGAGCGATCGGTGCAGCAGCAGGCCGATCACCACGGCGGCAATCACCAGCCAGAGGATCTGCGTGGGGATGTTGAAGGGAAGCTGGGATCCGCTCAGGCCATGGAAGAAGCTGAATTGACCCGCGTCGACCGGTGGGGTGCCGAACTGGGGATTGATGCTTTGCGAATTGCTGATCAGGTAGGTGAGGCCCTGGGCCAGGCTGAACATGCCCAGCGTGGCGATAAAGGAAGGGATGCCCACGATCTCGGTGAAGAAGGCGTTGACGAGGCCAAGGAGCGCCCCGATCAGCAGCGCGGCCGGAAGCGCCACCCAGAGCGACAGCCCATGCATCCACATCTCGCCGAGGGCCATGGCGCAGAAGCCATACACGGCGCCCACCGAGAGATCGATCTCGCCCGCGATGATCACCAATGTCTCGCCAAGGGCCACGATGCCGAGGGTGCTCATGGAGCGGATCAACTCCAGCATGTTGTCCTTGGTCAGGAAATAGGAGTTCTGCAACTGGAACACGATCATGATCAGGACGATCGCGGCCAGCAGCCCTCCGATTCGCACGAGGGCCAGGGGGATACCGAGCGAGCGCAACCGGCCGGCCGGCGCGGCCGGAACCCCCGGCTCCGCCGGCGGCGTCCCCGGTTCCGCGAGTGATGAGTCAGACATCCCTATGGCTCCCTCCTTGCGCCGCATATCGGGCACGGCTTGCCACCTACGCGCCTACCCTCGTCCCGCTGGTCGCCGGGCGGGGCACGGGCCCGGCGGACGCGCGCCAGTGACTCTCCAGGCGGGTGATATCCGCCGCGAGCCCCTCTACCTGCGCGTAGGACTGTACATCCAGGGGGGGAGAAAGGTAGCCATTGTCCACGACCAAAGCCCGGTCGGCCACTTCGAACACTTCAGAGACCTCGGTACAAAAGATCAAGACCCCCTTGCCCTCCTGGGCGAAGGCGCGGAGTAAGGCGTAGTTATCCGCCTTGGTATGAATGTCCACGCCGCGGGTTGGCTCCTCGAGGGCCAGCAGTCGCGGTCGCTTTGCGATCGCCGCCGCCAGGGCCACCTTCTGCTGGTTGCCGCCGCTCAGGGAGCGGATCGACTGGGCGGCGGACTGGGTGCGGATCCGATATTTGGCGATCAGGTCGGTGGCCAGCCGCGACAAGGCACGCTTGCGCAGGGCCCCGCGAGGGGTAGCGATATCCGGCGAGCCAAGCCGTACCACCAGATTTTCGCCGACCGAGAAGTTGCTGAACAGGCTCACCCGGCGATCGGCGGCCAGGTAGGCGACAAGCGCCCGGCAGGCACGCCGGCCGGCGAACCCCGCCACCTCGATCCGGCCCCGCGCCGGCACCAGGCCGGCCACCGAGCGCAGCAGTTCACGGGCGCCGGACCCTTCCACGCCCACCAAGGCCACGATCTCGCCCGGTGCGATCCGCAGGTCAACCCGCTTGAAAGCGCCGCGGGTATCCATCCAGTCGGTCAGGCACAGGGTCGTCTGGGTCTGCGAACGCCGCGCGGCGGATGCCTGATCGCGCGACTCCCGTGCTCGCTCGCCCACCACCAACTGAGCCGCCACCGCCTCCTGGGTCATCTCGCTCCCCCTCAGGCGCGCCGTACACCGGCCCTCGCGAATGATCGCCACCAGATCGGCGTTGGCCACCAGCTCGCGCAGACGATGGGTGACCAGAATCACGATATGCCCGTCGCGTTTGAGGGCGTGCATGTACTGGAAAAGGCGGTTCGATTCCTCTTCCGTCAGCGCGGAGTTCGGCTCATCGAAGAGGAAAATACGCGCGTCATGGATCAGGGCGCGGCCTATCTCGGTCAACTGGCGGGTGACCAGCGAACAGGCCTCAAGCGGCAGATCGGCGAAGCGGCTGATCCGTAGCTCGTCGAGCACGGCCGCCTCGCGGGCACCCGCCTTCGGTCTGGCCAGGCGAGTACCCTCTCGTCCCAACAGCAGG
>JANWHO010000311.1 GCA_025450375.1 Chloroflexota bacterium | reverse complement strand
TGGCCAGGTGACAGGCGGTGGAAATGGGCTTCCCGGCTTCCTGGGCCGGATCACCGATCCCGCCACGGGACTGGTTGACCTGCGGGATCGCCTCTACGACCCGCTTCACGCCCGCTTCCTGGCCCCCGACCCCCTGGCTCAGGCCGGGAATCCGCTCTATAGCTACGCGCAAGATAACCCCCTGACCTTCAGCGATCCCTTCGGTCTCTGCATTGGCGGTCATAGCTCCGATGACTGGGCTACCCTGGGTGGAGAGGGGCTCACCGCCGCCAGTGGACTGGCCGAGGGCGGCCTGGCCGACGGACTGGGCATTCTTGGGGTTGGGTTGGCTTTCGCCCAGGCGATCAATTGTCCGTCCGCCGCCAACGCGGCCGGGCTTGGCGTCACCACCAGCCTGGCCACGCTCGCCATCTTGATGCCTGAACTGGGCCTGGCGCTGGCCGTGGCCGGACTGGCCTTCGCCGTGCTCAATGCGCGAGCAGGACAGAAGTACTCCTCCTACTCCGATTGCGGCCCGGGCGGCCCGGCCCTCGACAACCCGGCAAACGGCGGCAGCGGGGACTGTGACTCGCCCGCGAATAATACCGATCCCACCTTTCTCGATAACAGCGAGGTCGCCGGTACGGGGACCGGCGCCGCCACGACGCTTGCGCCTCCATCGCCGGGGAGCCGAGTGAGCTTCCTCTTCCCCGTCAGCCAGGCGGGCGCCGCCACGCTCACCATCTACACGAGCGCCGGGACGATTATCCATCGCCAGACCGCCGTCCGCAACGTTTCCTCCCCCAGCGCGACGTTCTCCTGGGATGGGCGCGACGACGGTGGACACGCCGCCCGGCCCGGTCGATATCTTGCCTTGCTCCACCTGGCGGCCGGCGGGGGCGGCGAAACCGATGTTCTGCGAACGGCCGTGCTTGGCCAGAATACCATCACCCCTACCCCGCCCATCACGCCCATACATGCGGCCATTTCCTCGCTCGCGGCCCAGATCACCGTGCCCCAGGAGGGGACGCTGGTTCGGGGGGTGCTTCCGATCACGGGAGTGGCGGCGGGCCGCGACTTCGACCATTTCAGCCTGGACTACGGGCCGGGAGCCCGGCCCAAGACCTGGACAAGCATTGTCACCGCCAATCCCACCGCCGTGGCCGACGCCGGACCGGTGCCGCTTGCCCAGCGCCATACCCTCTATGGCAATCTGGGCACGCTGGATACCGGACTCTCCGACTACTTCTATCTCACCTTCAGCCACGACCATGGTCTGGGCGGTCTCTATACCCTCCGCCTCCAGGTGTTCGGCAAACACGGCCAGGTGGCCGAGACGCGGTCGCATTTTATCGTGGGACGGGTGGCCACCTATGTTCAGGATGCCCTGATTGCCAGCCCCGATGGGCGGGCCACCCTGGCGGTGCCCAGCCTGGCCATCCATACGATCTCCCAACTCTTCGCGATCCTCCTCACCACGCCGGCGCCCGCGCCGCCGTCCGGCTTGCGGGCGCTGTCGCCAGTCTACGCCCTCCATCCAGCGGGCTATCTCTTCGACACCCCGGCTACCCTGCGCATCACCATACCGTCCGCCCCGCGCGGCACGGCGATCTATGCCTGGTCGGCAGCGGATAGCGCCTGGATCCCGCTCCCCACCAGCATCGGTCGGGGGGCACGCGTGGCCATTCTCGGCGCCGCGATCCTCCGCAATTCCCAGGCACCGGCCCTGTATGCCGCCTTTGTCTCGCAAGCGGCCCCACCGGCGCCCGTGCTTCTGACCCCAGCCGGGGGAGTGGCCGCGGGCCACGGCTTCAGCCTGGCGGCGGTGACCCGTCCTGGAGCCACCGTGCACTTGAAGGCTGGTGGGCATCCGGTGAGCGTTGCCGTGGCCGACAACCAGGGGCTGGCGGTGATCGGCGGGATCACCTTGCGGATGGGCGCCAACCGGTTCACGGGGACCGCCGACGATGGAGCGGGCCATACCAGCGCCCCATCGGCGCCGATCACCATTGTGGCGGGCGCTCCTCCAAGTGGGCGGCATGGGGCCGGCGCCCCGCTGGTCGCGCGGGCCAGTGCCGCGCCGCCCCCGCCGCCCGTGATTGACTCCTCTACTCACCACGCGATGCTGGCTGGCGACTTCCGCCAACCCGCCGGTCGCTGGCCGGGCGGCGCGGCGCCATTGGGCGCCGCCACCAGCGAGGTATTCGACCCCACGGGAGGGGGGCACGCGGCACTCCGGATTACCGCGGGGGCCGGCGGCGACCTCACCACGTTCCTCCCCATTACGGCGTTCGATCTGAGGACGCACCCAGAGATCAGCTTTACCTACCGCGTGGCGTCCACCGTCCAGGTCGATCTGGCCGTGCATGCGAACGGAACCTGGTGGGTCGTGCCGTTGAGCGACCTTCCGCCCAGCGCCGCGGACTTCCAGACGACCTACTTCGCCGCCTTGTACGGCAATCCGGTCAATCTGCTCAAGCGCGACAATCGCTGGCACTCCATCTCCCTCAATCTCTATGGGCTGATCCGCGAGCAGGTTCCCACCGGCCAGATCATGGTTGACCGTATGGCGGTAGGCGACTGGATGCAGGGTGGCTGGATGGCGGTGCAGCCCTCGACGGCCAACCAGCCGGGAGCCCAGGTGTTGCTTGATCAGGTGGTGATCCCGGCGATCAGCCGGCGAGCCAGGGCTTCGTTTACCTGGGCCAACCCCGATTCCACCGGGATCTCCGCCTACAGCTATCTGCTGGACCACCATCCTAGCACGGTTCCGCCCACCCGCTCCATGGGCTCCAGTACGCACGCCACCTTCGGCCCCCTGGCTAGCGGTCAGTATTGGCTGCACGTCAGGGCGCGGAATCGGGCCGGTGTCTGGGGCGCGGCCGCGAGCTACCCGATCGTGATCGACGGCTTCGCCCCGCTGGGCGGGGCGCCCGATCCCGGACCCAGCGGTACCGGAGCGGCCTACGTGGCCGTGCCGCTCAGCGATCCTGGGGGAAGCGGGATCGACGCATCCACGCTTCGTTTCTCGGCCTTTGGCAAGGTGTATGGGCCGGCCGGCGGCGTGGTGACCTATGATCCATACACGGGATCGGCGATCTTCACCCTGTCCCTGATTCAGCCGCCGCCAAGGAATCTGTTCCCCGGCGGCAAGGTGCCGGTGGCCCTGATGGCCGCCGAGGACGCGGCGGGGAACCAGCTTCCGCACCGTATTCCCTGGACCTACACCCTGGATATCCCCAATGGCCTACCTGGGGGCGCTCAATTGCTGACCACGCGAGGCGGTGATTCGCCTACCCTTTCTCCCGATAGTACCACCGTGGCCTTCGTCTCCACCCGATCCGGGTCCGCGCATCTCTGGCGCATTGACGCGGGAGACGTGGGCGAGAAGCGGGGGACGGCCCGGCAGCTCGTGAACGGACCGGGAATCGATGCCGATCCCGCCTGGTCACCGGATGGGAAGCTGATCGCCTTCGACTCCACCCGCGATGGAAGCCGCCATCTGTGGCTGGTCCACCCCGATGGGAGCGGGCTCATCCGTCTTACCGATGGCCCGGCGGGCGACGCCCAACCTGCCTGGTCGCCGGATGGGAAGCAACTCACCTTCGTCAATGACGGCGATTTACTGGTGGTGAACCGCAACGGCAGCGGGCGCCGGGTTCTGATCGCCGACGGCGAGCATGCCGTCTTCGAGCCCGCCTGGTCGCCCAACGGGAAGCTGATCGCCTTCCGCCACAGTCTCTACGTGGACCAAATCTGGACCGTCCACGCGGACGGCAGCCACGCCGGACCGGTCACCAGCCTGGGCGATGGCGAAGTGCAATCGGCCCCCACCTGGCTGGCCGATGGACGGATCGCCTATGTCTCCGATCGCCATAAGGTGTCGGTGATCTATACCGTGGATGCCGACGGGTCGAGCCAGGGCGCCTTGATCGGGCAGCCGCCGGCCAGGTTGTTCGCCCCTACCGCTTCGCGCGACGGAGCGGTTACAGCCTTCGTCTCCACCCTCACCGGTCCCCACAACATCTATGTCAGCCGCGAGTTCCACCTCAATCCGTTCGACCTCAGCGCGCCATCCTTTGACGTGGCGGCCGGCGGCTCGGTTACGCTCAAGTATGGCCTCAGTTCGACGGCATCGGTCATGGTGGATGTCACCGATTCCTCCGGTAGTCAGGTGCGCGTGCTCTCCAGCGGCCATGCCCTCGCGGCGGGCGCCTATCAAGCGCGATGGGATGGACGTGATAGCCGTGGCCATGCGCTACCAGAAGGCATCTATACCTTCAGGGTGGTGGCCAGGGCGCCGGGCCTGGCGCCGCTGACCCGTGCCGGGGGAATCAGCATTGACAACCTCAGCCTGCATGGCAGCCTGCGGGTGCTGGTGACCCGGAAGGGGCGACCGGCCGCCGCGGTGGCCCTCACCGGTTTGCATGGCCAAGCCTATGTGAGCACCTTCTATACGGGCCGCGACGGCACGGCGGCCTTCAGCCTCATCCCTGGCGCCTATGATGTGATGGCGCAGTCCAGCCAGGGCGAGCAGGGAAGCGCCCGTGGTCTCGCGATCACGCGGCATGGCACGCTCCAATCCACGATCGCCATTAGCGCGCCGCCACCGGCGCCCAATGGGGGGGCGCCTACCGCTACCCCGGCCGGGGGCGGCGTGTCGAGTACCCCGACCACCACATCCGCGGCCAGTCCCACCGAGACCGCGGTATCGGGAACCTCCACCCCTACACCCGTCGTTCCCACGGCCACGCTCGTGTCCGGCACGGCCACCGCCTCGCCTACCCTGGAGGTGATCCCCACCGCCGGCGATCGGAGCAAAGGTACGCTGGCGATCAAAGTGCTGACCGCGCCGGGGCTTGTCGCGGCCGAGGCCCTGGTCGAGGTGCTGCGGGGCAGTACCAGCATGGCCACTGGCTTTACCGATAGCCAGGGAATCAAGACCAGCGTCCTCCCGCCGGGCGACTACACCATCTACGCGACTCTGGGCGATGCCTCGGCCACATCCACGGGTCCGGCACGGGTGATCGCCGGCCAGATAGCCCGCGTCACCTTGAACATGCAAGCCGGCATACTGGTGCTGCATGTGGATTCGGCGCCCGGAAAGCCGGCGGTGGAAGCCCTGGTCTCGCTGAACCGCGGGCAGACGACGATAGCCGATCACTTTACCGATGCTCAGGGAAATGTGACCATCCTGGCGCCCCACGGCGAGTATCAGGTGAGGGCCAGCCTGAGCGATACGCTCGCTACCCTTCCCGGCGTCACCGTGACCGTCGGACAGACAACCCACGCGACTCTTGACATGGAGGCGGGGACGCTCACCCTCACGATCTACCAATCACCTGGGAAAGTGGCCGTGGGCGCCCTGGTCTCGGTGTCCCGGCAGGGAACCACGGTAGCCAATCACTTCAGCGATAGCCAGGGCCGGGTCATCACCCTATTACCGCACGGCGTCTATTCGGCCGGCGTGAGCCTGGGCGATGCTACCGCGACCCTGGCGGGCACCGTATCCGTTCCCGTGGGGGGCGCGGCCACGGGCGTGATCGATCTGCACGCGGGAACGCTGCTGGTCCAGGTGCGGAAGGCATCCGGTGGTCCGGTGAGCGACACCTTGGTGACGATTACCCGCGGCGGCACATCGGTCGGTATCCACGCTACCGACAGCAAGGGAGTGGTCTCCTTTCTGGCCGCTCAGGGGGCCTACACGATACAACTGCAAACGAGCGCGGGCAAAACCATTACGAGCAGCGCGACCATAGTCGAGGGAGTTAGTCGAAGCGTGACCGTAACCGTGCCGGGGTAAGGGTCTATACAACCTGAGCGGCTTGACGGCGGGTGTACGATGGGGGTGGATTCGCCGCCGAATGCCCCGGCGCGGACTTGGGACACGGTGGTGAGGAGCGGTTGGAGGTACCTCATGGTCCCGACGCAGACCCGCTGGCAGATCACCGGTGACTACTTCGAGAACTGCAACTGTGACATTGTCTGCCCGTGCCTGGCTTCGGTCAACGCGCCGCTGACCTCGCGGCCCACCCAGGGCGCGTGCGAGGTGGCCTTTGCCTTTCATGTCGATTCCGGCAGCTACGGCGACGCGAAGCTGGATGGCCTGAACGCCGCGCTAATCGCGCGGACCCCTGGCGCGATGGCCGCGGGGGATTGGACGGTGGCGCTCTACGTCGACGAGCGCGGTGATGCCGGCCAGCGCGATGCCCTACAAGCGATCTTTTCGGGAGCCGCCGGTGGGATGATGGCCAATTTCTCCCCGCTGATCAGCACTTTCCTGGGAGTGAAGGCGGTGCCGATTACCTTCCAGAAGGACGGTCGACGCCGCGGGGTGGAGATTCCCGGCCTGATGCATATGGGCGTCCAGGCGGTGCCCAACGTGGCGCCCGAGCCCATAATGGCGGCCAACCTTCACCCATTCAATCTGGGAGGCGTGGCGCTGGCCGTGTGCGAGCCCGGGAGCACCTGGGCGGATTACGGCATGCGCTGGGATAACTCCGGCAAAAACGGGCATTACGCGTCGATCAACTGGTCCAATGCGTAATAAGCGCCCGGTTCGGTGAGCCTTTCGCTTCCGCCCAGTGCCGGCGCGGCGCCCGATCGTGGCCGGTTGCCTTCGATCGCCACGCTCGCGGTCCTTGCCGCCCTATCCTGGGCGGCGGTGATCCTCTGGG
>JANWHO010000310.1 GCA_025450375.1 Chloroflexota bacterium | reverse complement strand
GGCCCAAACCGCAAATCGCCCAATTCCTCTTGATTCCGAGCGGTACCTATGTGGCGGCGACCTGGCAGATCGTGGGCGCCACTACCGTGCAACTGAATGGGCAGCCCGAGCCGCCGAATGGGGCCGCGGCCCTGGCGCCCGATGCCACCGCCGCCCTGCTCCAGGCTACCAACAGCGCCGGGACGGTGCAGCAGGTGCTTCCCGTGCCGACCCTGCCCGTGCCTGGGGGGGCGGCCGGCACCGTAAATGGAGACGCGGGTAGCGGCGGCGCGGGCGGATCCGGGGCGGGCGGCGCCGGGGGCGCGGCGCCGCCCGCCACCGTGCTTCCCACCGCGACGCCGTTTCCGACCGCCACACCCTATCCCACCAGTACGTTATTGCCCACCGCCGTCCCGGTGATCCCAATCACGGCGGCATCACCTTCTCCCACCAACGCGCCCCCGCAAACCGCCGTTCCCCTCCGCTCGGCCACCTCATCGCCAAAGCCAACCGCCAGCGCAACCGCGACCGCGAAGGCAACGGCCACCGCGATCGTGACGGCCACCGCGACTGCCACCACGACTCCGAGCGTGACATCCACCGCGAGCCCGACCGTCGCCAAAGCGCTGGGCGTCGCCACCACGGCGCCGGTGGTGGTACCAACGACGCCGAGAATAGCTACCCGTCCCCCGACCGACCATCCCAGCAGTCCCACCAGGACCAGCACGGTCACCGCGACCGCTTCGGCGACTCTCATCCCGCCCACCGTCACCAGCACGGTGACCGCCATTTCGACCAGCACCGTCACCGCGACCGGGACTCTTACCGCGACCGACACCGTGTCGGCAACCCTTACCCCGACTCCCTCGGCCACCGGGACGCTGGTTCCTACCGCGACCTTGACGCCGAGCCAGACCGCGACGGCGGCGCCAACCGACACCGATACCCCGACCGCGACCGACAGCCCGTATCCCACCCCCTTCTGGACCCCGACCTACATTCCTCGCCCGCCGACCGTGCCGGCTCCGAACGTGCCTCCTCCGACCGCCACGTTCGCCGGGTAATACTGGGCACGGGCGGATTTTGACGGCCAAGCTCAACCCACTTGACAACGCCTCCAGATGGGCCGAACCTACAGGGGAGGCTGGTAGCCGCCGGAGTGGAGGTTCGCGGCATGTTTTCTTACCCCGACGAAACCGGCCGTTCGACGGTTGGTTTCCTCAGTACCCTGGACGAGCAGGAAATCGCGACCCTGCTCCGCTATACGCAGGCACGCCGTTATGCGCCCGGGGAGTTGGCAATCCATGAAGGGGATACCGACCGCGGCCTGTACCTGGTGACCGCTGGGCGGTTCGAGATCTTGGTGCCGGGACAGCGAGGCATGGTACGGGCAACCTTCATGGAGCCTGGGGACGTCGTTGGGGAGTTAGCCTTTTTCGATGGCCAACCACGAGCGGCGGATGTTCGAGCGGTGATCGCGTCCGAGGCGCTGATTCTGACCCCCGACGGCTTCCAGCGGTTGCGGGTCAACGAACCCCGGCTCGCTCTGAACGTCGTACTTGACCTTGGCCGCGCGCTTAGCGTTCGTTTCCGCGCCTATAACCAGCGCCTGGCCGCGCTGGGCAAGTTGTAGACCATAATGCGAGAGAATCCACGTCTCTTTCAGGTGTATTCCGAGATGCCGCAGCCCCTGCCGCCGATCGCATGGCGGGGTTTGCGTTGGTGCGGAGTAGGCTGCGCGCTCGCCTTGATAGTGGTTGGCTTCATCGATCCGTCGCTCGCCGTGACTCTTTTCTGGAGCGTCTTCGTCCCCATCATGCCATTGGTTTTCCTGCTGGCGCCGGGTGTGTGGCGGAACGTGTGCCCCATGGCCTCGCTCAACCAGATTCCGCGGACGCTGAAGTTCACTCGGGGCCGGACCATTCCGCTGAGGATTCAGCAACTCACTCCCCTGATCAGCATCGCGTTGTTCTTGCTGATCGTGCCTGGAAGGAAGCTGCGATTCGACCAGAATGGGATCGCGCTCGCTTTCTTCTTGCTGGCGGTATTGGGCCTGGCCTTTGCCGGTGGGGTCTTCTTTAAGGGCAAGAGCGGTTGGTGCAGTCAATTCTGCCCCATGCTGCAAATTGAGCGTTTTTATGGCCAGAGCCCGCTATTGGTGCTGCCCAACAGCCATTGCAGGCCGTGTGTCGGTTGCAACAAGAATTGCTACGACTTCAACCCCACCGCCGGTTTCGTGGCGGATCTGCATGACGAGAATCCCCGCCTGGCCGCGAACCGCAAGCTGATCGCGGGCGCCATCCCCTGGGTGATCGTGGCTTTTTTCACCCAGCCCTATCTCGGCCACCTTTCGCTGCTGCCCGCGCTGACCATTTATGGGCGGATCCTGATCGCAGCGGCGGCGGGCGCCGGGTTTTTCCTCCTGCTGGAAACGATCACTCCGCTTTCCGCGCAGCAACTGGTACTCGGTCACGTGGTGGCCGCGATCAATCTCTTCTATTGGTACGGCGCTCCCCTCGCCCTCAAACAGCTTGGCCTCGATACGATGGTGCTCCCGCATGCCATTCAGGCGGGGATCCTGGTAGTATCGCTCGTCTGGCTGAAGCGGGCGCTGCCCACCGAGGCGGCATACCTCCGCCAGGTTGAGGGGGCGCCGGTTCGGGTGGCGGAGTCGGTACTGAAGGTGCATGGGCAACAGCGCCAGTCCCAGATCCCGGTCATTTTCCATTCGGGGCCGACGGTGCTGGCCAAAGGCGGCGAAACCTTACTGGATCTGGCCGAGGGCAACGGCGTGGCTCTGGAATCCGGCTGCCGTATGGGAGTATGCGGCGCCGACCCCGTACGACTCCTGGCGGGGGCCGAGAATCTTTCCCCGGCTGGCGGTCCCGAACGGGCGACCCTGGAGCGGCTCGGCCTGGGCGCCGGTTGCCGCATGGCCTGTTGCGCGCGGGTTCAAGGGCCAGTGACGGTCAGCCGCGATCTTACCCAGGCGGCCGGCGAATCCCCCACGGGAGCGGCACCCCTCCCGACCGAACCATCGGCACCGGCGTTTATCGTGTCGCCTGAAGTGCGGCGGGTCGTGGTTATCGGTAATGGGGTAGCGGGCGTCACCGCCGCCGTGGAACTGAAAAAGCTCCATCCCGACTTGAGCCTCACCCTGCTGGGCGAGGAATCCTATGATTTCTACAATCGCATGGCAGTGGACAAATTGGTGCGCGAGGAAACCGCCATCCAAAAGTTGTATCTGATGCCTCGTGACTGGGCGGAAACTCGGCGCCTGGAGCATTTCCCCGCCATACCCGCCGCCCGGATCGACCGAGAGGCCCATCAGGTGATCGCGGAGGACGGGCAGGTTTTCCCCTATGATCGGCTCATCCTCGCCACCGGGGCGCGCGCGGTCGTTCCCAGGCTTGAGGGTTCGGATCTGCGTGGCGTCTTTGCCCTGCGCACGATCGACGACGCGATCCGGATCCAGCAACACATCCGGCAACGGCGCTGCGGCGCCGCGTTGGTGATTGGCGGTGGTCCGCTGGGCCTTGAAGCGGCGCACAGCATGACCCATCTCGGAGTAAGGGTTACGGTGATCGACCGGGGCCCGTGGCCGATGAATCGCCAGTTGGATGAGGGGGCCGGCGGCCTTCTGCGCCAGATGATGAAGGATCTGGGAGTGGTCATCTTGCCGCAATCACAGGTGAAGCGGCTTCAGGGCAATGACTGGCTGGAACAGGCTGAACTCGCGGATGGAAGGATCATCAAGATCGGGCTCTGCCTGGCGGCCATGGGCATCGAGCCCTCGGTCGATCTGGCGCGGGCGGCGGGGCTGACCCTGAATCGCGGCGTGGTGACCGATGACCGGATGGCGACGTCCGACCCGGACATCTTCGCCATCGGGGATGTCGCGGAGTGCAATGGCCGGGTGATGGGGCTCTGGCCGGCAGGGGTGGCGCAGGCGCAAGTCGCGGTAGTCAACGCGCTTGGCGGTGACCACCGCTACCAGGCCGCCAATCCGCCCATGAAGCTGAAGGTCGCCGGGATCGACCTCCTGTCGGTGGGAGATATCGCGATCCCAGAGGCGGACGGACGTGAGGTGCGGGCGGAAGCCGGCGACACGCGGGCCTACCGGAAGTTGATCCTCAAGGGAAGTACGGTGCAGGGCGGAATTTTGATTGGGTACGCCGATCTCGCGGACAGCGTCACGGCGGCGGTGGAGGCACGGATCGACGTGGCCGGCGTGATGCCCTCCCTACTGGCTGGCGATTGGTCGGTGCTGGCCGCTGTCCCCGTGTAAATAATCGTCGACCAGGCGCCGGGAAATACTTATCGGCGATGGGAGGTTGGGCATCGAGTCGCGGGTGAACCAGCGGGCGTCGGCCAACTCCGTCTCGTCGATCACAATCTCCCCGCCGGCCCACTGGGCGGTAAAGCCGATCATCAGTTGATGGGGGAACGGCCAGGGCTGGCTGCCAAAATAACGGATGTCGGTCACCGTGATCCCCAGTTCCTCGCCGATCTCGCGCGCCACCGCCTCCTCCAGGGTCTCACCCGCCTCCACGAACCCGGCCGGCGTACTGTACATACCCTCGGCAAAGTGCTTTCCTCGGGCCAGGAGGATCTCGTCTCCCCGCGTCACTTGCACGATCACCGCCGGGGATAATCGCGGATAGGCGATGTGCCCACAGGCGGGACAGCGCATGGCCCGCTCGCCCGGCGCCGGCTCCGTGGGGGCGCCGCACTGGCCACAAAAGCGATGCGTCCGGTCCCAGGTGAGAAGCTGGGTCGCCCGTCCCGCGACCGCCAGGAGATCTTCGGGAAGGTTGCCAAAGAGGGCGCGGAGTCCCTGAAAGGCAAAGCCGTCCGGCGCCGAGACTTCGGATGGGAGCGCGGCGGCGAAGCAATCGCGATCATCGAGCCGGCCAAGATAGACGGTTCGGCTGGGAGCAAGGCTCAGCGCGTCGAGATCCTCCACGAAGGGAAGGGTGGTTCCCTGGTCGGTGTTCTGGACCAGGAGCCGCTCCTCGCGGAAGGCGAACCACCAGGCCGGCTCGGTTCGATCCTCGTCCGGACTGACCCTCGACACAAAACCGGCGGCGCCTCCAAGCATGATCCCTTCCCCCTT